>CAMLFJ010000157.1 GCA_946479205.1 uncultured bacterium
GCTGCCCTCAGTAGCCTCGGGTGCGGTCGACGAGGTGGCGGAGCGGGCGGTTGGCCGCGTAGCGGCGGAGGTTGTCGTTGAAGATGGGCCCGATCTCGCGCGGGGTGCTGGGGCCCGAGATGTGCGGCGTGACCACCACGTTGTCGAGCCCCCAGAACGGATGGTCGGCCGGGAGCGGCTCGGTATCGAAGACGTCGAGCACCGCGCCGCCGATGCGCCGCCCTCGGAGCGCGTCCAGCAGCGCGCCCTCGTCCACGATCGGCCCGCGCGCCAGGTTCAGCAGCCAGGCGGTGGGCTTCATGGCGGCCAGGGCGGCCGGGTCCAGGAGTCCCCGGGTCTCATCGCTCAGCGGCAGGGTCAGGGCCACGAAGTCGGCCTGGGCGAGCGCGGCGCGGAGCGCCTTCGTCCGGTAGACCCGGACGGCGTCGCGCGAGGCCCGGCCGCTCCGGGTGACGCCGATCACGCGCATGCCGACCGCGCGCGCGAGCTTCGCGATGCTGCGGCCGATATCGCCGAGCCCGACCACGCAGAGGGTCTGGCCGCGCAGCGGGACGGGATCCACCGGCGCCCACCGCCGCTGCCGCTGGCTCGCGCGGAATCCATCCATCCGCTGCGTGACCCAGAGACACCAGCCGACCGTGTACTCGGCCATCCACGGCCCGAAGATGCCCGCGGCGCGGGTGACGCGAACCGCCGCCGGCAGCTCGGGCACCAGCAGTCGCTCGACCCCGGCCCCCATGCACTGGATCCAGCGGAGCCCCTTGGCGCTCACGAGCAGGGTCCGGGGCGGGCCCCAGCCGTAGAGGATCTCGGCGTCCGCGGCCGGCCCGGTCGCCTCCTCGGGAGTCGAGACCACGTGGACGCGGAAAGCGCGCGACGGGACCCGGATGAGATCGGCGTAGGCGCGGGCCTCCCCCGCGTCCGGGTAGTACACGAGAATGCCGCGGGTCACGCGCCGATCTTGGCGAGCAGCCGGTCTTCGAACGAGAAGTCGACGGGCCGCTCGGCCAGGCCTTGAGCGCGGTACCACGCCCAGGTCTGGGCGAGGGCGGCGTGGAGCGAGTAGCGGGGACGCAGGCCGAGCTCGTTGCGCAGCTTCGTGGTGGTGTGGACGGCATGGCAATCGTAGACCAGGTTCTGGCCGAAGACCGGCCCCGGCTTGTCGAAGCTCTTGAGCAGGGCGGGGTCGAAGTGGCGCAGGGTGACCGGCCGGCCGATCACCTCGGCGATCAGCTCGACGAACCCGACCTGGCTCACCACGTCCTCGCCCATGACGTTGTAGGCCTGCCCGTAGGCCCGCGCGTCGCCCAGCAGCGTGGCCATCACCTCGGCCAGGTCCTCGACGTGCCCGAACTGCCTGAGCCAGCCCCCATGACCCGGTACCAGCACCGGTCGGCCCCGGCTCACCCGGTCCATGAAGAACGTCTCGTTGTTCCGGGTGTTCAGCGGACCCATCACGTGGGTGGGACGGACGATGGTCACGGGCAGCCCGCGCTCCCGGTAGCGATCGAGAAGCACGTCCTCCCCGCCGATCTTGTGCCGCGCGTAGTCGCCCCAGTAGAAGCTGCGCGCGGTCGCCTCGGAGTAGGGGATGGGCAGCGCGTGGTCGTAGACGCGGCACGTGGAGACGAAGACCACGTGCGGCGACCCCGGGAGGGCCTCCAGCAGCGCGGTCACGTCCTCCGGAAGCGTCGGCGCGTAGGTGACGTCGAAGACGCCGTCCCATCGCCCGCCGCCGAGACGCTCCCGGAGCGCCGCGTGATCCTTCCGGTCGCCCGTGATCGCGGCCACCCCGGCGGGCAGCCGGTCCGGATGTCGACCGCGGTTGAAGACGGTGACCTCGTGACCTCGCTCCTGGAGCGCCCGGAGCAGGTGCAGGCTGATGAACTCGGTACCGCCCATCACGAGGACGCGCATGACCGCGGTGATTCTATCAGAGCCAGCCGGAGCGCTTGAACCGGTAGTAGAGGATGCCGCAGAGGATCACCGTCACCGACATCACCGTCGGATAGCCCCAGCGCCACTGCAACTCGGGCATGACCTCGAAGTTCATGCCGTAGACCCCCGCGATCATGGTGGGGATCGCGAAGATGGCGGCCCACCCGGTGATGCGCTTGGTGGCCTCGTTCTGGGCGATGGTGGTGAGCGAGAGGTTGGCCTCGAGCGCGGTCCCCAGGAGCTCGCGGAGGGCGTCCACCTTCTCGTTGATCCGGATCGCGTGATCGTAGACGTCGCGGAAGTAGGGCCGCGCGTCGTCGGGGATCAGGTCGAGATCGGCCCGCATCAGGCGATTGCAGATGTCGACGAGCGGGGACACGCCCCGCTTGATCTCGAGCAGGTCGCGCTTGAGGGTGTAGATCCGCATGGTGGTGTCGCGGCTGATCCGCTCGTTGAAGATCTCGTCCTCGAGGGCGTCCAGGCCGTCCTCGAGCCCATCCACGATCGGAAAGTACTGGTCGACCACGAAGTCCATGATCGCGTGGAGCACGAAGGCGGGGCCCTTGGCGAGGAGCTGCGGCTGCCCCTCGCAGCGCGCGCGCACGTCCGCGTAGGACAGGGAGGCCCCGTGCCGGACCGAGACGACGTAGCGGGAGCCCACGAAGAGGTGGGTCTCGCCGAAGGCGGTCCGCCCCTGCTCGCGGTCGGGCTGCGCGCTGCGGAGCGCGATGAAGAGCGAGTCGCCGTAGCGCTCGAGCTTGGGCCGCTGGTGGGCCAGGTGGGCGTCCTCGATGGCCAGGTCGTGGAGGCCGAACTCGGCCTGCACCTCCTTGAGCAGGGCCTCGTCGGGCTCGTAGAGGCCGATCCAGACGAAGCGATCCTCCTGCTTGAGGACCTCGCTGATGTCCGCGAGCGCCACGTTCGCCACGCGGCGGCCCTCCGCGTAGGCGGCGCACGCGACCACCTGGTTCGTGTTGTGCCCTGGGCTCATGCGCTGGGCGCGGTGCTGTCCACCGGAATCTTCTCTGTTGTATTCATTCGGCTCGCCTTCGGCTTCACCTCATCCTACAGTGACCGCGACGCAGGTCGTCGTCCGGGTCACGCCGTCGATGATGCCGATGGAGTCGGTGACGAGGCTGCCGATGGCGTCGAGGGTCTGACCGTCGACCACCGCGATGAAGTCGTAGGGACCGGTGACCGCGTCCATGGCGGCGACGGTGGCGCGCGGGCTCTTGACCTTGGCGAGCGCCTTCTTCACGTTCTTGGTCTTGCCGGCGGCGGTTTCGATGAGGACGTAGGCTTTCATCGTGGTCTCCTTTGTCGGCCCAGGATCCGCCAGGCCGTGAGCCCGGCGAGCAGGGCCGCGACCGACGTCGCGAGCGGGCGGAAGTTGGTGCGAAAGAACGGGATCGCGAAGAACGGAGAGCGGCGATCGGAGGGCCGGAGCTGCCCGTCCAGGAGCCCGTCCACCACGCCCATCGCCTCGTCCATCAGCACCTGGCTCGTGACCCGCGCGAAGGCCGGGTCGGCCAGCGCGGGATGGCCGACGTAGCCGGGGCCGCCGGCGCGCACCGCGTAGTTCGGGCGAAGCCGCTCCACGAGGGAGTACCGCGCGGCGGGCAAGCGCCGGTAGCCCTCGTCCACCAGATCGGGACGCAGCACGAGCATGATCGAAGTCTCCCACCAGCCGCCGTGCGCGTCTTCCGAAAACGCCGTCCGCTCCGGCTCGGACAGGGCCCGCCCGAGACCGGCCTCGATCCGGGGCAGGAGACGGCCCCGCAGGAACTCCCAGGCGAGGTGGCCGCTGAACGAGGCCATGGTGATGCGGTGGCGTCGGGACACGATGGCCGCCGCCTCCTCCAGCGCGACCAGGTGGCCCGGCCCCCCGTGGCCGTTCGACACCAGGATGTGGCGGAACCCGGCGCGGCCGAGCGCGGAGCCGTAGTCCACCAGCACGTCGCGGACCACCCGCTGGCGGACGGGCACCGTGCCCACCGAGTCGAAGGTGAAGGAGCCCAGGTGGAGGGTGGGCGCCAGCACCACCGACCAGCCCGGCCGGCCCGCCACCAGGCGCTCCGCGATGGACTCGCTGAAGTGGCGCGCGGTGAAGGCATCCACCCCCAGCGGGAGATGCGGACCGTGGGTCTCGAGCGGGCTCACGGTGAGGATGACCACGGTGCGGGTCCGATCGAGCGCGTCGAGCTGCGGCGTGGAGAGCTCCTCCAGCCGATGGACGGTCAAAAGCTGCTCCCCCGCGTCGCGGCCAGGTAGTCGTCCTTGGCGCGCTCGAGCTCGGCCACCAGGGCCTGCCGCTCGGCCAGGAGTCGGGTGGCGGACTGGCGGTGGGTGAGGGACAGGACGCCGAAGCGGAGCTGGTTCCGGAGCCGACCGACCCCGCCGAGATAGCGATACGCGAGGAGCCCGCTCAGCGGCAGCGAGAGCGCGAAGCCCCCCGCCCACGCCGACCCCAGGAGGCGCCACACGATCCAGATCTCGACCGCCCAGAAGAGCGGGAACGCCACGATGCTCGCGAGCAGGCGCGTCGTCGCGTAGTCGGTCTCCTTGCGCGCGGTGCGGCGAGCGATCCAGCGCGGGAGGAGATAGGGCAGGCCGTTGACGACCAGGCCGTACGCGAAGAAGGGGAGCCCGATCGAGGCCTCCCACGAGCGCCGCAGCCGGGCCCGCGCGGGCGGACGCTGGGCGCGGGCGCGCACGGCCTGGTCCCGCACGTGGTAGGCGGCGAGCATGGCGCGGTACTTCTGGACCGCGGTCCACAAACGCGCCACCCGCTCGGGATCGCGCTCCTCGAAGTGGGCCGCGGCGTCGGCGATCGCGCGCGAGAGGCGCAGCGGGTCGATCTGCCGCGTCCCGAGCCCGCGCTCCTCCTGGAGCTCGCGGATCAGATCGCTCCGGTAGATCTCGTCGACGGCCCGGATGAGATCCTGCCGCTCCGGCCGGCCCACGTGGAGGATCTCCGCCTCCATGGCCCACTGGATCGTCGTGGTCAAGGCCTCGACCGCCTTGGCCGGCTCGTCACGGTAGACCGCCGCGTAGGCGCCGAGCGGGATCGCCTCGCCGAACGAGACCCGGACGTGGCCGCGGAAGGCCTTGCGGGCCTCGAAGGTGATACCCACCGGGATCAGGGCCAGCGGCGCCCCGCGCCCCGCCGCCTGGTAGTCGAGCGCGATGCGCGCGGCACCGGTCTTGATCCGCTGGACGCGGCTCTCCGAATGGGTGGTGCCTTCCGGATAGATGCCGACGAGCCGAGCGCCCTCGAGGGCTCGGAAGCAGGCGGCGAAGGCGTCGGCGTTCCGGTCCATCTTGTCGGGATCATCCTGCTTGCGGTAGACGGGGATCGCCCCGCAGGCGGTGAGGAAGCGGGCCACCAGGGGATTTCGGAACAGGGCCGCGGTCGCCAGGTAGTGGACCTTCCGGGGCAGGATCGCGCCGACCAGCAGGGAGTCGATCAGGTTGTTGGGGTGGTTGATGCAGAGGAGCACGGGCCCCGATGCCGGCACCAGATCCGCCCGGACCACGTCGACGGCCCTGAAGAAGAACCAGAGCCAGAAACGCCCAATGCCACGAACTACTGAGTAGAACCGATCGTCCTTCACTGGGTCAGATACCGCTTCAGCGTGCCCGCGAAGGCCGCGGCCTCCCGGAAGGGGGCCGCGAAGAGGGCGACCGCAACTACGGCTCCGGCCAGCGCCAGCACCACGGAGGCCCCACGGCGGCGCGCCACGATCCTAGGCCGACAGATCGCCGGACCGGATGCGCTTCACCCCGGCCTTCGCCATCTGGCTCCACGCCTTGGCCAGCGAGCCGTCGGCGTCGATGCCACGGCAGGCGTCCTCGATCACGAGGGCCCCCACGCCCACCTTGCGGGCGTCCAGGGCCGACCAGCAGACGCAGAAATCGGTGGCGAGGCCGACCAGGAACACCCGGCGGAAGCCGCGATCGCGCACGTAGCCGGAGAGCCCGGTGGTGGACTTGCCGTCGGCCTCGAAGAAGGCGGAGTAGGAGTCCATCTGCCCGCGGTAGCCCTTGCGGATGACCAGCTCGGCGTGGGGAATCCTCAGGTCCCTGTGGAAATCGGCGCCGGCCGTGCCCTGCACGCAGTGGTCCGGCCACAGCACCTGGGTGCCGTAGCCGAGCCTGGTGGTCTCGAAGGGCTTCTTGCCGGGATGTGTGGAGGCGAAGGAGATGTGGCCCGGGGTGTGCCAGTCCTGCGTCATGATGACGTGCTCGAAGCCTGCCGCGATCCGGTTCACGAGGGGGACGATCAGATCGCCCTCCTTCACCGCGAGCGCCCCGCCGGGGATGAAGTCGTTCTGCACGTCCACCACGAGGAGCACGTCGCGGCCACCCGGCTTGATCCGGGCGGCGCCCTGGGCCCCGGCCCGCCGGGGCCTGCCCGCGGCCACGACCCCGCCGACCGCACCGCTCGGAAACCGACGCCGATTCGTGCTCATCCGGCCCTTCCTTGGAGTCCGTGGTGGCGCTGCGCTGATCCGTCCGAGAGTACCGTCCCACCTCCGCGCGGACAAGCCCGGGAATGCCCGCGATGAGCCCGTCTCCGGCGTCAGCGGGTCACCGGCTCGATCACGACCGCGGTGCCGTAGCAGAGCACCTCGGTCACCCCGGCGGCCACGTCGTTGGCGTCGTACCGCATGGCCACGATCGCGTTGGCGCCCATCTGGGCGGCGTGCTCCAGCATGAGGTCGAACGCCTCCTGGCGCGCGCGCTCGCACAGCTCGGTGTAGAGCGTGATGTTGCCGCCGAAGAGGGTCTGGATGGTGGCGCCCAGGTTCACGATGAGATTGCGCGAGCGCACCGTGATGCCGCGGACCACGCCGCGATAGCCCACGATGCGGTGGCCGTCGAACTCGAAGCCGGTCGTCACCCACTGCGGATGGACGGGCATGGATGTCAGTCGAGGACCGCGACGCCTTCGATCTCGATCAGGCAGTCGTCGTCGTAGAGGCCCCGCACCTCCACGAGGGTCATGGCCGGATAGTGCCGGCCGAAGTACTCGCGGTACACCACGCCGATCTCGCGCCCGCACGCCTTGTACTCGGTCTTGGAGAGCACGTAGATGGTGAGCTTGACGAGGTCGCTCATCTGGCCGCCGCGCGCCCCCACGATCGCCTTGAGGTTCTCGCAGACCTGGCGGAACTGGGCGACCATGTCGCCGCTGCCGACCACGTGGCCGGCCTTGTCGAGCGCCACCTGGCCGGCGATGTAGACGGTCTTCCCGCCCTGGACCTCCCAGCCGTGGGCGTAACCGGCGGGCTTCGCGAGACTCGGCGGATTGATGGGCTGCATGAGCTTCGGCATGGGCGACTCCTCTCCCGGGATGGGCTGCGCGCGATTATACTACCCGGGC
>CAMLFJ010000158.1 GCA_946479205.1 uncultured bacterium
ACCGCTACTTCCTCGACAACGTGGCGGGCTGGATCCTCGAGCTGGATCGCGGCGCGGGCATCCCGTGGGAGGGCAACTACACCTCCTGGCTCGACCAGAAGAAGCAGCGGCTGGCCGTCGAGGAGAAGCAGGAGACCGCCCGGCAGCGCACGCTCGAGCGCGAGCTCGAGTGGGTGCGCATGTCGCCGCGGGCGCGCCAGGCCAAGTCCAAGTCGCGCCTGCAGGCCTACGAGCAGCTCCTCGCGGAGGGCGGGAGCGACCGCGAGGGCCAGGCCGAGATCATCATCCCGGCGGGTCCGCGGCTGGGCGACGTGGTGGTGCAGGTGGAGCACCTCGTCAAGGGCTACGGCGACCGGCTGCTGATCGAGGACCTCTCGTTCAGCCTCCCGCGCGGCGGTATCGTGGGCGTCATCGGCCCCAACGGCGCGGGCAAGACCACGCTCTTCCGCATGATCACCGGCCAGGAGAAGCCCGACCGCGGTACGCTCCAGGTCGGCGAGACCGTTCGCCTCGCCTACGTGGATCAGAGCCGCGACAGCCTCGACCCGTCCAAGAACGTCTGGCAGGAGATCTCGGGGGGCGCCGAGCAGCTCCAGCTCGGCACACGCCAGATGGCGTCGCGGGCCTACGTGGCCTCCTTCAACTTCAAGGGCTCCGACCAGCAGAAGAAGGTGGGCGACCTCTCGGGAGGCGAGCGCAACCGGGTGCACCTGGCCACCCTGCTCAAGAGCGGCGGCAACCTGCTGCTCCTCGACGAGCCGACCAACGACCTCGACGTGGACACGCTTCGCGCCCTCGAGGACGCGCTGCTGTCCTTCGCCGGGTGCGCGGTGGTGATCAGCCACGACCGCTGGTTCCTCAACCGGGTCGCCACCCACATGCTCGCCTTCGAGGGCGACAGCGGAGTGGTCTGGTTCGAGGGCAACTACGAAGACTACGAGGCCGACCGGCACAAGCGCCTGGGCTCGGCGGCCGACACGCCGCACCGCATCCGCTACAAGCCGCTCACGCGCGGCTAGCCGCGGGGAGGCCGGACCATGTTCAAGGACACCGTGACGTCGCGGGAGGAGCTGCGGGCCATCTTCGGCGCGCCGATGGAGCGCGCGGTGCTCAAGGAGCGCGCGAGCCTCGACGTCCACTCCCGCGCCTTCATCGCGAGCGCGCCCTTCGTGCTGATCGCCACCTCGGGCGCGGCCGGGCGCTGCGACGTCTCGCCCAAGGGCGACGCGCCCGGCTTCGTGCTGGTGCTGGACGATCATCACCTGGTCGTGCCCGACCGGCCCGGCAACAACCGGATCGACGGGTTCACCAACATCGTGGAGAACCCGCACGTCGGCATGATCTTCCTGATCCCCGGCCGCGAGGACACCCTGCGGGTCAACGGACGCGCCTCGATCGTGCGGGACGGGGAGATCCTCGACCGGCTCGAGGTCCAGGGCAAGCGCCCCAAGGTCGCGATCGGGGTGGAGGTCGAGGAGTGCTTCCTCCACTGCGCGAAGGCCTTCAAGCGCTCCGGCCTCTGGGACCGGGAGCGCTGGCCCGACGTGGCCGGGCTGCCCTCGATGGCGCGCATGCTGTGGGACCAGATCGAGGCCAAGCCGGCCGGGCACGCCTGCGTCGAGGACTACGAGCGCGACCAGCAGGAGCGCCTGCGGAAGACGCTGTACTGATCTGACCGCTCGATGAGTCCCGCGCTCCCCCGCAGCGCCGACATCGTGATCATCGGGGCCGGCGCCATCGGCGCCAGCATCGCCTACCAGCTGGGCCGCCGCGGCGTGCGCGACGTGGTGGTGCTCGAGCGCGACATGGTCGGCGCCGGCTCGACCAGCAAGGCGGCGGGCGGCATCCGCGTGCAGTTCGCGACCCGGGTGGAGATCGAGCTCTCGCTCCGCGGCATCGCCTTCTTCAAGCGCTTCGAGGACGAGATGGGCGTGCCCTGCGATTTCCACCAGGAGGGCTACCTCTTCGTGGTCACCGACGAGCCGACGCTCGCGCGCTTTCGCGACAACGTCGCGCTCCAGCGGAGCATGGGCGCGGACGTGCAGGTGATCGCCCCCGACGACGCGCGCGCCCTGGTGCCGTCCCTCAACATGGACGATGCGATCGCCGCGGTCTGGGGACCCACCGACGGCCACGCCTCGCCCAACGACGTGGTGCAGGCCTACGCGGCCCAGGCGCGGGCGCGGGGCGTCCGGATCGTGGAGGACACGCCGGTGACCGGGATCGTGGTGGAGCGCGGCCGGGTGACCGGCGTCCTCACGCCGGCCGGCGCCATCGCGACGCGGCTGGTGGTCAACGCGGCCGGGCCGTGGGCCCCGCTGGTTGGCCGGATGGCCGGCCTCGAGCTGCCGGTGGACCCGCGGCGGCGCCACATCTTCGTGACGGATGCGTTCGAGGGCATCCGGCATCCGATGCCGCTCGTCACCGACACCGGGAGCGGCTTCTACTGCCGGAGCGAACAGGGGGCGATCCTGATGAGCCCGGGCGACATCGGCGCCACCACCGAGTACGAGGCGCAGGTGGACTGGAGCATGCTGGAGCTGGCGGTGGAGAAGGCGATCCGGCGGGTCCCCGCGCTCGAGGGCGCCCAGGTGCGGCACGCGTGGGCCGGGCTCCGGCCGCTCACCCCGGACGGCCGCGCGATCCTCGACTGGGCCCCCGGCGTCGAGGGGCTCTACCTGGCGGTGGGTTTCTGCGGGCACGGCTTCCAGCATTCCCCCGGGGTGGGAGAGACGGTCGCCGAGGTGCTGCTCGACGGCCGCTCCACGCTCGACATCCACGATCTGCGCCTCGGCCGGTTCTCCTCGGCTTGACACGGCGGCACCCGGCCGCTAACGTCCAAATCCCCGGTGATGCAGAACGTTTCTCTCGATCGTCTTCGGCAGGTCGCGAGCCTGGCCCGCTCGGTGGCCAGCGCGCTGGACGTGGACACGGTCCTCCGGCAGGTCGTGGAGGCGGTGCTCTCGCTGCGGCCGCGGGCCTTCTGCGTGGTGCGCCTGGTGGACGTCGAGCGGGGCGGGTACCGGCTCGCGGCCAAGGGCGGCGTCCACGATGACGAGGCGGACGTCGAGACGGTGGCCGAGGTGATCCCGTTCGGGCGCGGCATCACCCACGTGGTCGCACAGAGCGGGCAGCCGCTGCTCCTGGCCGATGCGCTCGGCGATCCGCGGCTCGTGTCGGCGATGTGGAGCGAGGAGCGCGGCCTCCGGGCGTACTACGGCGTGCCGATCAGCGCGGGCGGTGAGCTGATGGGCGTGCTCGGGGTGGCGCTCTCCGAGACCGCGGTGCCCACCGAGGAAGAGCGCGAGATCGTGGACCTGCTGGCGAGCCACGCGGCGGTCGCGATCGGCAACGCGCGCCTCTTCGCGGAGAGCGAGACCCGGCGGCGCACTGCGGAGGCCCTCGCGGAGGTCTGGCGCTTCCTGTCCGAGACCTTCGACGTGGTCGCGCTCGGCCAGCGCATCGCCGACGTGGTGCTGCGCGCCCTGCGGGTGCGCGCCGCCGTGCTCTACCGCCTCCAGCCCGGGTCGGGCGATCTCGAGATCATCGGCCGCGCGGGGGAGGCGGAGCGCTTCTACGAGCCCGGCATGGTGATTCCCGCGGGCCACGGGGTGGTCGGGCTGGCCGTGAACCGCCGGCAGCCGGTGGTCACGCCGGACGTGCGGGTGGATGCCCGCATCGCGTCCACCGCGACCATGCGTCCTGGGCAGACCCTCTGCCCGTCGGTGCTCTCGCTGCCGCTGGTGGTGAAGGGTCAGGTGGTGGGCGGCTTCACGGTAGGCGACTCCCTGGGCCGCGTGTACACCGACGAGGATCTGCGATTGGCCCAGACCTTCGCGGACCAGGCCGCGGTCGCGCTCGAGAACGCGCGGCTCTTCGTGGAGACCGAGCGGCGGCGCCGCGAGAGCGTGGCGCTGGGCAACGTGAGCCAGACCCTCGCCCAGTCGCTCCATCCGGGCGGGGTCGCCCAGCGGGTGGTGGACTGCGTGCGGGAGCTGGTCGGTGGGCTCGCGGCTTCGGTCTTCCGCCTCGATGCCGAGTCGGGCGTGCTGGAGCAGACCGCGTTTTCGGGGCTGTCCTCGTTCTACGACCGGCGGCCGCGGTTTCCGCGCGGCATCGGCGCGGTGGGGCTGGCGGTGGCGGAGGGACGCGCGGTGGTCTCGAACAGTCTCCTGGCCGACCCGCGGCTGCAGTTTCCCCCCGAGATGCGCGCGTTCCTCGAGGGCTCGCCGATTCGCGCCATCCTCGCGGTGCCGCTCGTCGCGAAGGAGCAGGTGATCGGCGCGCTCGGCCTGGTGGACGCGGAAGGCCGGGTGTTCACGGAGGACGATGTCCGCCTGGCCCAGGCCTTGGCGGACCAGGCGGCGGTGGCGCTCGAGAACGCGCGGCTCTACGCCGACGCCGAGCGGCGGCGGGTCGAGGCCGAAACCCTCTCCGGCTTGGTGCACACGATCATCGCCACGCTCGATCCCGCCCTGGTCCTGCGCCGGGTGGCCGCCGCGGCTCGCGAGCTCTGCGGGAGCGACTCCGCGCACATCCTGCTCCGCGACGCCGAGACCGACACGATGTTCACCCGCTACGGCGTGGGCCAGGAGATGGGCGACGCGGACGCCCCGCGTATCGCCCGCGGCCGGGGCGCGGGCGGCCAGGCGTGGAGCACGGGCCGGCCCTTCCGCACCGCGAACCGGCCGGACGATCCGCGGGTGCGCGACGACTACCCGGAAGCGACCCGGCGGGAAGGCGTCATCGCCACGCTGGTGGTCCCGATCTGGATCAGCGGGCAGGTGGAGGGGCTCCTCTACGTCTCCAACCGTGCCGACCGGCCCTTCACCGACCGCGACGAGGCGATCCTGATCCGCCTCGCCGACCACGCGGCGATCGCGATCCAGAACGCCACGCTCTATAGCCGCCTGCAGGGGCTCTCCGGGCGCCTGATGGAGGTGCAGGAGGCGGAGCGTCGCCACCTGGCCCGTGAGCTCCACGACGAGATCGGCCAGCTCCTCACCGGCCTGCGCCTCACCCTCGACGTGCCCGAGCCCCCGTCGCCCGCGCTGGCCGAGCGGCTCGGGCAGGCGCAGGCCCTGGTGCAGGAGCTGCTCGAGCGCATCCGGGCGCTCTCGCTCGACCTGCGGCCGAGCATCCTGGACGACCTGGGCCTGCTGCCCGCGCTGCTCGACAACATCGAGCGCTACATGAGCCAGACCAAGGTCCGCGTCCTCCTCGAGCACAGCGGCCTCGACCGGCGCTTCGACCCGGAGACCGAGACCGGCGTCTACCGGATCGTCCAGGAGGCGCTGACCAACGTCGCGCGCCACGGCCGCGTGGACGAGGTGACGGTGCGCCTCTGGGCCACCGACGACGTGCTGGGCGTGCAGGTCGAGGACCACGGGGCCGGCTTCGATCCGGACGCGGTGCTGGGCGCCGGCCGGAGCGGCGGGCTCGCCGGGCTGCGCGAGCGGGCCGCCCTGCTGAACGGCCACCTGACGGTGGAAACCCATCCGGGCCGCGGGGTGCGGCTGACCGCCGAGGTCCCGCTCAACGGGTCCTTGCGAAGGGCCGGAGACTCATGAAGACGATCAGCGTGGTACTGGCCGAGGATCACCACGTGGTGCGGCAGGGCCTGCGCGCGCTCCTCGCCGCGGAAGCCGATCTCGAGGTGGTGGGCGAGGCCTCGAGCGGCCTCGACGTGGGCGACCTGGTCGAGCGCGTGAAGCCCGACGTGCTGGTGGTGGACTTCGTGATGCCCGGGCTGAACGCGCCCGACATCATCCGGCGGGTGGCCCGGGTCTCGCCGCGGACCCGCGCCCTCGTGCTCTCCATGCACGCGAACCCGGCCTACGTGGTCGAGGCCATCCAGAGCGGGGCCGCCGGCTACGTGCTCAAGGGCTCGAGCGCGGCGGAGCTGGTGCGGGCCATCCGCGCGGTGGCGGACGGCTCCCGGCACCTGAGCCCGCCGCTCTCCGAGGAGATGGTGGAGGCGTACGCGCAGCGCGCGGTGCCCACCGGTCTCGATCTCTACCGCACCCTGACCCAGCGCGAGCGCGAGGTCCTGCATCTCGCGGCGGAGGGGCAGACCAGCGCGCAGATCGGGGCGCGGCTCAACATCAGCCCACGCACGGTCGAGGTGCACCGGGCAAACCTGCTCCGGAAGCTACGGCTCCGCGGTCAGAGCGATCTGGTCCGCTACGCGGTGGGGCGGGGGATCCTCACGGTCGACGGCTGAGGGCGCCGCAAATTACGTACGTGTACGCATAGACGCGGGCGCGTCGGCTCGCGCACTGTCAAGGGCGGTGCCAATCCGATTCTCGGCGGCGCGCCAGCTGCTGGATGTCTGATCCGGAGGCTCCTCCGGCCACGATCCTCGTCGTCGAAGACGAGGAAGAAGTGCGCGCGCTCGCCCGCGACGTCCTCGAGATGAACGGCTTCCAGGTGCTGGAGGCGCTCGACGTGGCCGACGCCACCCGCCTCGCCCAGACGCATCCCGGCCCGATCGACCTCCTGATCACCGACGTGGTGATGCCGGGCGCGAGCGGTCCGGAGCTGGCGCGGCGGCTGCGCGCGCACCGTCCCGGGCTGCGCGTGCTCTGCATGTCGGGCTACCCGGAGAGCGAGGACCGGCGGCTCGACGGGGAGGCGGGCTGGACCGCGTGGCTGCAGAAACCCTTCACGCCCGACGTGCTGATGCGGAAGGTGCGCGACTGCCTGACTACTACCAGCTGAGGGTGCCGGTCCGGAAGTAGCCGACGAACTGCCAGAGGATCCCGCCCAGGAACATGACGAGCCCCAGCCCGGTGAGCGCCCGGAACGCGGTGGGGGCCGGGGTCCCGCGGCGCCACTCGCCCGCGATGGAGAACCAGAGCCCGGCCAGCAGCAGCGCGCCGACTCCCGCGGCCTGGAGCAGCCAGCCCGCCATCACCCCTAGCGTGAACTGCGGATCGAAGAAGATCGTCGGATGGTACATGGTCGCTCCTGTTCTCAGCGGGGCTGCATGCGGATGGCGCCGTCCAGGCGGATCACTTCGCCGTTGAGCATCGGGTTCTCGATGATGTGGGCCGCGAGGGCGGCGTACTCGACCGGACGCCCGAGGCGAGGCGGGAAGGGGACCTGCTTGCCGAGCGAGATCCGCGCGGGCTCGGGCAGGCCGGCCAGCATGGGCGTCTCGAAGAGGCCGGGCGCGATGGTCATCACCCGGATGCCCAGCTCGGCCAGGTCACGGGCGATCGGTAGCGTCATGCCGACCACGCCGCCCTTGGAGGCGGAGTAGGCGGCCTGGCCGATCTGGCCGTCGAAGGCGGCCACCGAGGCGG
>CAMLFJ010000159.1 GCA_946479205.1 uncultured bacterium
TCTCGAAGGACCCCCTGGTCGTCCGTATCCGGGCAGTTGAACTCGAGCGTGCTGCCCTCGACCGCCAGGCCCAGCTTCTGGCCCTCCGGCGTCGCCTGGGCGAGCTCGAGGAGCCGCGCCCGCCATGAGCCTTCGGGCAGCACCTCGCTGAGCGTGATGCGCCAGCGCCCCGGAGTCTGTGCCTGGACCGGATCCGTGTCGCCGTCTGATTTCGTCATCTGGATGGCCTCCTCTTCCGCCCCGGTTCCTTCCGCGGGGTGACGTGCGCTGCGGGACTAGGCATAACCGGCGATAGATCGAGCATGGCGGCGGCGAAAGTGGGAAGAGGTGTACTCGGTGCAAAAATGGCGCGCGTGCTAAGTTCCAGCGGGCCCACGGATTTGTGGCTGGCACGATGCCTGCGATATGCCCAGCCACCATGTTCTCCGACGAGCCCGGCGGGCGCGCGACAAAGCGGCAGGCGGCGGAGTTGCGGCGCTATTCGCGCGAGGCCGGCTCGTGGCCGGTCGTCCTTGAAACGCGCGACGGCTGGTTGAGACTTCCGCTGATCGACCTGAACCCCGGCGGGGCCAAAGTGCGCTTCACGGAGGTCCTCAAGGAGGGCACGAAAGGGCGTCTCTATTTCCTCCCGCCTCATTGGCGTCCCCGAGCGGTCGAGGCAATAGTCTGGCGGATTGACCTTGACGGCCTGGTCCTCCGATTCGCTGGCACGAGCGTCGGCACGCTGCCAGCCGCGCGGCCCTTTCGCCCACCAGGCTCGTGGCTCTGGACCTGGACGGCGGGCGCCACGCTCTGACACGCAGGAGGCGAGGGACAGCAATGGCGGACATGGGGCGGGGGCCCGGACGGCTCGGAGGTGTGGATGGCGGCGAGTCGAACGCGCTGCACATGAACTCCGTACTTCCCCGCCGGCGTCGAGTGGCGGGCTGGGCCGCCTACGTGTTCTCTGGGGTGCTGCTCTGTCTGTTCCTGGCCCTCGCGTATCGGTATGCCCAGGGCTGGGGGTGGAGCTTCTTGATGAAGGCATGGGTGGTCTGGTTCGCGACCTTCCTGGGAGGGATCGGTTTCGCCGAGTGGTGCTGGAAGCCCGATCGAGAGACTCAAACCCGGCCGCCGGTCGGCGACGACGACACTCCGCCTATCCTTTTCCGGAGAAGCCAACCGCAATAACCCTGGCCCTGCTACCCTTGTCTCGCCCATTCGATTCTACTTGCGGGAAGCCTTCTTGTGCCGGGGGGCCGCCGGGCGCGCTCGTGGTTTCATCCCCCATGGCGGGTGCGCCTCAAGATGCTCCAGGGTTTCCTCGAGCCTCATCTCGAGCTCGGATTTGGAGAGCGACACATCCTGAACGAAGACGAGCCATGAGGCCAGCAGATTGTCAACCTGCTTCGTCGTGAGAGATGCCCATTGCGGCTTGGCCCGCTGGAGGCGCAGCAGGACGACGGAAAAGAGGCGGGCCCAGGCCTCCCCGGGAAGGTCGTGCGGAAGCGAACCGGATCCGATCGGCCGCGGGATTCGACGGGTCAGGAGGAAGGTGGGATCCGCCTTGGACCGCTTCGGCATGACGTTCTCTCCTCGTGAAATCAGAAGGTCGGCGGCTCAGGCCCCAGCTGGTCACCGAGCCACTTCAGCCACTGCTCGTCGGTGAAGTCTTTCGTCGAGGGGAGGACCTCAGGGAGGATGCTCGAATCGCCTCGATTGTTGAGGTCAACGACGGCGGTCCGAAGGGCGATGTTCACGGATACCTCCAGGTTCTGGATGAGCCGCGAGTACGCTTCGGTCCGCCGGTCTTTCGGCGCGCCCCCGCCTTCCGCACGTGCCTGAAAGTCCCGCTTCAGATCCTGCAGATCGCGGAGGAGGTCCCATGACTGGTGGAGAAGGCTGATCGCCCGCGTGATCTTGGGATCTGCGCTCATCCCAGCACCTCCGTCACCGGCGCTCGCGGCCAGGAGCTTCTGCGGGTGGGACTGCGAGAAGCCCCGGCAACGCGCGCATGTCAGAGAAGACCACCGTGCCCGACCCTTCGAGCCAGTGCGGTGGCGTCACACCGCCGGCGTAGCCGAAGGCCGCCATGCCCGCCGCTCGGGCAGCTTCGACCCCGTAACGGCTGTCTTCCACGACCGCACAGCGTGCGGGCGGCACGCCCAAGCACGCCGCCGCGTGGAGAAACAGGTCGGGTGCTGGCTTTCCGTTGGCGACCTCGCTTGCGCTGAAGATGCGCCCTTTGAACCTCTCATAGAGGTTGGTCAAGCGGAGAGAGCGCCGGATCTTCTCGTGACCGCCACTCGAGGCGACACACGTTGCCGCAGTGACTTGATCGAGCGCCTCCACCACGCCGTCGACGGCCTGCAGATCCTTTTCAAACGCGTCCGTGTAGAGATGCTGGTACGCGTCCTCCCATCTCCTCGGCAACGGATGGCCGAGATGCGCCTCGATCTCCCGAACGAAGTTCTCTTCTGACCGACCGACGAAGCGCTCGATGATCTCGGCCTCGCTCAGTGGCCAGCCCAGGTCCGCGAGCACGATGGCGTCGACCCGAATGGCAATCCGCTCGCTGTCCACGAGGACCCCATCGCAGTCGAAGATCACCAGCTCGAACGGGCGCACCTGGCGGTCATCCGGTTGATCGCCAGCTCGAACTCGGTCGGCGAAGTCCATCACTTCGCGGGGCCGTCGGGAAGCTGCAGGGTCAGCGTGCCTCGCTGCGGGTCGATGGTCATCGTGAAGCGCCCGAGGAAATCGGCGCCCAGGAAGCCGTCGACGGTCAGCGGAGGCGTCGTGAGATGGTCTAGAACCCCGACCTCGTACATCGCGACCTGCAGGTTGTCGATCCGAGCCGCGCCGACCGTCAGGGACTTCACGCGGATCAGGGCCACCTCGACCTCCTGCCCGTTCGCCATCCTGGCCCTGGACCTGGGCGCGCCGGGGCCGGTGGGCACCGCGAGACCCGCGCGGCGCGCGAGTTGCGGGCTGACCACCGTGATGTTGGCGCCGGTGTCGAGCAGCAGGGTCGCCTGGTGTGTTTCGTTCAGCAACACCGGGACCAGGAATCGGTTGCCGGTGGCCTGAATCGTGACCGAGGTGACACGGGGCGCCGAACGGGCGCCGGCCGCATCGGTGGCCGGTCTCGACTCGACGATCCGGGCGGGGCTCGTCGCGCGTCCGGCCGCGGCCAGTTTCGCGGGCGCCCGCTGGTTGAAGCACGCGGTGAACGCCGGTACCGCGGGCTGACCGCCCGGCAGCACGGTGATGTGGACCTGGCCGTCCTCGTCGACGCGGTCGACCCTGAGCGACGCCTGCTTGCCTTCTGCGCACTCCGTCGCCGCCGCCCAGAGGGCCGCCCGGCGCGGGTCCGGTTCCGGCGCCGTGGTCGTGGTCGAGCAGCCCCCGAGCAGACCCAGCAGTGAGAGTCCGGCGCCGAGGCCGGTGCGGCGCGCGCGTGCCGCGACGTTCACGATCACCCTCCGAGGGTGGCGCGAAGAACCCACGGTTGGCAACTACTTCTCGCCCGCCGGGGCCATGCGGCGGCGACCATTCTCGAATAGTAGGCCCTATTGGCTGGGTTCTCGGTCTGATACGATGGCGCGCGATGAGCCCTGTCGATCTCGGCCCCCACGTTTCCCTCGAGCGCATGAACCGGTTCCAGGAACCGGAGGCGCGCCGGATCATCGGCGAGCTGGGGTTGCCCTCCGGCTCGCGCGGGCTCGACGTGGGCTGCGGCGTCGGTCTCTACGCGCTCTGGCTGGCCGAGGCGGTGGGACAGGGCGGCCGCGTCGTGGGCATCGAGCCGGAGCCGGCCAAGGTGGAGGCGGCACGCGCGCTGGTTGGCGGCGAAGCCGCGGGCGAGCGCCTCGAGTTCCAGCCGGGCGACGGGACGGCCATTCCCCTGCCCGATCGGAGCGTGGACTGGGTCTGGTGCGGGGACGTGCTGCACCACATCGTCGACACCGAGAAGGCCCTGCGGGAGTGTTTCCGGGTCGTGCGGCCGGGCGGCCGCGTGATCGTCAAGGAGTCGCAGGTCTTCTCCGCGATGTTCCTCCCCGGCCACCCGGAGCTCGAGCGGCGCATCCAGCTCGCCGAGATCCGCCGCACGGTGGACGAGGGCGCGGGGCGCTCGTTCCAGGAGCGGCGGCAGACCACGCCCGCGTCCCTTCGCGCGGCCGGGCTCGCGAGCCTGGCGATGCGCACGTACACCCTGGAGCGGCGCGCGCCGCTGGGCCGGGCCGATCACGACTACATCCAGCACACCGTGTTCTCGCGCAACTGGGGCGATCGGCTGCGGGAGCTGCTGAGCGCGGACGACTGGCGGGAGCGGAGCCGGCTCTGCGACGAGAGCTCGCCGGCCAACGTGCTGCGCGGCCCCGACTACTACTGCCTCTACCCCATCACGGTCTTCTCGGCCCGCCGGCCCGCCTGACGTCTCAGGGCTTGCGCCAGACGCTCCGGGGCGGCGCGGCCGGCGGCGAGCCGCCCCCGGGGCTGGTCGCCTCCTTCACGAGCGCGCCCAGAACGGTCAGCTTGCCCGCGAGGGCATTGCGGATGTCGACCCAATCGGCGCTCTCGCCCGGCTCGGGGGCCGCGGCCGGCGGCGCGGCGCGGAAGCGATCGAGCGCGGCCTGATTCGTCGCGAGGGTGGCGTCCGTGGCGGTGATCCACGCGCGTATCGCGAGGCGCCACCGCTCGACGATCTGCGGCTGGGTGCGGCCCCAGGTGTTGTCGCGCCGCGCGTTTCGGTACTCGGCGTCGATGGCGGCCTGCAGGCGCCGTCCTTCCGCCCCTGCCTTGCCGAGCGCGTCCATCGCGGCGCCTAGTTCGCGGCGTCGATCAGCACCTTGCTCGGCACCGCGAGGGCGCGGGCCAGCCGGCCGAGTGCCGAGGGCGAGAGGTTCACCTTCTGGCCCGATTCGGCCAGCGTGATGTAGCTGAGCGCGAGCTGGGCGCGCTCGGCGAGCTGCGCCTGGGTGAGGCCCTGCCGCTCGCGCAGGTCCCGCACCAGCTCGCCCAGGCTCTTCTCGCCCGGGCTCATTGCAGGTCCGACGCCTCGACGTCGCGCGCGGCCAGCAGGCGCCGCAGGTGCTGGAGCGCGATGCCCTCGATCTGCCGCACGCGCTCCCGCGTGAGCTGCAGGCGCTGGCCGATGCGCTCGAGCGTCATGGGCTCCTCGCCGCCGAGGCCGAAGCGCAGCGTCACCACCGTGCGCTCCCGGTCGGGCAGGTCCTGGAGCACGCCGGCCAGATCCGCCCGGGCGCGAAGCATGGTGGCCAGCCCGCTGCCCGCCGCCGCGTTCGGATCCTCGACGGTCTCGCCCAGGTTCCCCTTGCCGTCCTCGCCGGTCGGCTTGTCGAGCGAGACCGGATGCTGGCGCAGGCTCTCGAGCTGCTCCAGCTCGCCCGCGGGCCGGTTCATCACCGCCGCCACCTCGTCGAGCGTGGGTGGGCGCCCGAGCTTCTGGGTGAGCACGTTGCGCTGCTTCAGGTACTGCGAGAGGAGCAGCTCCACGTGGACGGGCAGCCGGATCGTCCGCGCCTGGTTGGCGAGGGCGCGCACCACCGCCTGGCGGATCCACCAGGTGGCGTACGTCGAGAAGCGCGTGCCGCGGTCGGGCCGGAACTTGCGGGCGGCGTGCAGCAGCCCGACGTTGCCCTCCTCGATCAGGTCGAGGAGCGAGAGGCCGCGATGGAGATAGCGCCGCGCGATCCTGACGACCAGTCGCAGGTTGGCCTCGACGAGCCGCTTCTGGGCCTCGGCGTCGCCGGCCTGGACGCGGCGGGCCAGGTCCTGCTCCTCCTCCGGGGTCAGCAGCTTGACCCGGGAGATCTCCTGCAGGTAGAGCGCGATCAGCTCGCGGCTGCGGGCGCCCGCCTCGGGGGTGCCGGGTTTCTCGCCGAGCTCGGCGGGATTCTTGTGCAACAGCGCCTCGATGGGCTCGTCGCCGTCCTCCAGCTCATCTGCTGTCTCGGGCTCCGGAGCCATGGCGCCCGTCACTCGTGATGGTCGTGCTCGGAGCTCGAGGCGGCGATGTCGTCGTCGAAGACCGGGCTCTGGTCGGAGGGCTCCAGCAGGTGGAGCGGGTTGTAGGCCTTGCCGTCGCGCCGGATCTCGAAGTGCACGTGCGGCCCGGTGGCGTGCCCGCTGCGCCCCACCGTGGCGATCAGCTGCCCGGCCTCGACGTCCTCCCCGACCTCGACCAGATTCTTCTGATTGTGGGCGTAAAGCGTGATGAAGCCGTTGCTGTGCTGGATCTTGACCACCTGGCCGTAGGCCCGGATCCAGCCGCTGTAGACGATGGTGCCGGGGGCCGCGGCGTAGACCTCGGACCCCATCTCGGCGGTGATGTCGATGCCGGCGTGCCAGCCCCGCGAGCGCTGCCCGAAGGTGGAGATCACCGGGCCTTCCACCGGCCAGACCAGGGTGATCCGCTCCTCCCGGAAGTCGGGCGTGCCGAGGACCAGGGACGTCAGGATGCGCCGTGGGCCCACCCGCTTGATCAGGATGCCGTCGGCATCGGGATCGGTCCCCGGCGTTTCCCCGGCGGTGGTCTGGGGAACGAGCGGCTGGCAGCCCGGGACGGACAGGCGCTGACCCGACCGGAGGGCGTGGGGATTCACCAGCTGGTTGGCGTTGATCAGGGCCGCGCGGGTGACCCGGTATCGGGCCGCGATCCGGCTGATGGATTCGCCGCTCCGCACGGTGTGCGTGCACACCGCCGCCTTCGGGGTGGGGCTGGGCGCGGCGGCGGTCTTCGTCCCGGGGGTCTTCGCCGAGCCCCAGTGAGGGGCCGGGACGGTTTGCTGCGAGGTGGTCCGGGCCCTCACTGGTTTGGCCTGGGCGTGAGACGCGGTGGGAGATACGAGGAGGAAGAGGACGAGGAGGACGACCATCCCGACCCCGCGGCTCACGGGTCGAACGCCGCGTAGCGGATCGTGAAGCCCGCGTAGCGCCCGGTCAGCGGCCGCCACGTGACGGCCAGGTGGTCCACCCGCGCCAGCGGCGGGCCCTTGCCCAGGTCGTGCATCAGCTCCTCGATGAGGTCGCGCCCGCCTTCCACGCGTACGCGCACCTTCCCATCTTTCAGATTCATCACGTACCCGGCGAGGCCCAGCGACGCGGCCTTGCGCTGGACGAAATCGCGGTAGCCGACGCCCTGCACTCGGCCTTCGACGACGATCTCGGCGGCGCTCCGTAGTCCCGTGACGCCCATCCCGACTCCGGCAACGGCTCGAGAAAGAAAATGGTCGGGGCGACTGGATTTGAACCAGCGACCTCCTGCTCCCGAAGCAGGCGCGCTACC
>CAMLFJ010000160.1 GCA_946479205.1 uncultured bacterium
CCCCGCCGCGGCCTCCGGGGCCCCCCCGGCGGCCTCCCGGGCCGCCCCCGCGCCGGCCGCGGAGGGGAGCCGCCCGGCCGTGCAGGTCACGGTCCGGGAGGCACTGTTCGAGGACGGCGGCGCCACCGTGGTGGACGCCGCGGTGAGCCCGACCGCCCGCGTCGAGGTGGCCGGCGTACGTCTCCACGCGCGCGACTTCGCATGGCCCGCCCGCGCGCCGGTGCCGGTGCGCTTCGAGGCGCCGACCCCCGGCTCGGGCCGCATCACCGCGCAGGGCACGCTCGACCTCGCCGCGCGCAGCCTCGAGCTGCAGGTCACGCCGAGCGGGGTGGACCTCGGGCCCGCCCAGCCCTACCTGCCGGTTCGCGGCCGCGTGACCGGCAAGGCCAGCGGCGACCTGGCGGTGAAGGCCACGCTCGAGCCCTTCACCCTCACCGCGCGCGGCACCGCCGCGATCGCCGACATGGCGCTCGCGGACGCCACCGAGCCCCTGATGACCGCGGCGCGCCTGGAGTCCGCCGGCATCGAGTTCGCGTATCCGGCCGCCGTGACCATCGACCGGGTGTCGTTGCAGAAGCCGTGGGCCCGGATCGAGCGCGCCGCCGACGGCTCGTTCCCGCTGCGCGCGCTGCTCGAGCCGCCCGCGCGGCCCGCGACCGCGCCCGCCCGCGTCGAAAGCCGCGCGCCCACCGGGCCCGCTCCGCCGCCCGCGTCCGCGCCGCTCGACCTTCGGGTGCGCCAGGCCGCGGTCGAGGACGGCGCGTTCGCGCTCGTGGACTCGACGGTGCGGCCGACCGCGCGCGCGGAGATCCGTGACGCCCGGCTGGTCGTCCGCAATTTCACCTGGCCCGCCCGCGAGCCGTCGGAGGTCACGCTCCGCGCCAACACCGGCACCGGCGGCTCGGTGGACGCGCGCGGCCAGATCCGGCTCGACACGCAGGCGATCGACCTGCAGCTCGCGATCAAGCAGCTCGACCTGGCGGTCGCGCAGACCTTCCTGCCCTCGCGCGGCACCCTGGCCGGCAAGCTCGACTCCGACCTGCGCGTCAAGGGCACGCTCTCGCCGCTCTCGGTCGCGGCGACCGGGCGCATGGCGGTGGACGACACGATCTTCGGCGACGGCCAGCGGATGCTGGCCTACATCAAGCGCGTGGACATGGCCGGCCTCGACGCGGACTGGCCGCGCCGGGTGACGATCCAGCGCGTGGCGATCGACAAGCCGTGGGCCCTCGTGGAGCGCGAGAGCGACGGCCGCCTGCCGCTGCTCGACCTGCTCACGCCCGGCGGCCCCGCCCCGTCCACGTCGCCCACCGCGAGCCCGGCCCCGGCGCCCGCCCCCCCGTCCAGGGGGCCCGCACCGCCGCCCGCCGACGGGACGCCTCCGGCGATCACGCTGGGCGAGCTGGCGGTGGACGAGGGCTTCATCCGGTTCGTGGACCGCACGACGACTCCCGCGTTCACCGAGGAGGCCTCGCGCATCGTGATGACCGGACGCGGGCTGGGCACCGGCAAGAGCGGCCAGGGCCGGCTCACCCTGAACGGGCGGCTGACCGGCGGCGCGCCGTTCGAGTTCAAGGGCGTGATCGGCGCGCTCGGCGGGCCCGTCAACGTCGACCTGGAGGGCAAGCTCACCGACTTCCCCCTGCCGCGGGTCAACCCCTACGCCAACAAGCTGATCGGCTGGATCGCCCGGCGGGGGGCCTTCGCCACCACCGTGCGCTACCGCGTGGTCGACAACGTCCTCACCGCGACCAACGAGGTCGTGCTCGGCCAGCCCGACTTCGCGGCGTCCCGCAGCGGGGACGAGGTGCGCGACCGGGTCGGCGTGCCGTTCGGGCTGCTCGTCGGGCTGCTCAAGAACGCCAAGGGCGAGGTGCGCCTCTCGGTGCCGGTCACCGGCAACCTCGCCTCCCGCCAGTTCGATCTCACCGACGCGTTCTGGGAAGCGGTGCGCAAGGCCGCGATCTCCGTGATGGCGCTGCCGGTGAGCTGGGTCGGCAAGATCTTCTACACCGAGGACGAGCGCGTCGAGACCATCCAGATCTGGCCGGTCTACTTCGAGCCGGGCACCACCCGCTTCGCGCAGGGCTTCGACCAGCACGCCGAGCGGCTCGGCGGCTTCCTGCGCGACGCCCCGGGCGTGAACCTCGCGATGAAATCGGTGCTGACGGTGGACGACATCGCCGCGCTCAAGCGCGACGTGGTCCGCCAGCGGGTCGAGGCCGCCGCCCGCGAGACCCCTGGGGGGGCGCCGGCCGCCGCGGCGCGCCTCTTCGCGGAGCGCAACCCGGGGCGGCCCGTGCCGAGCGGCCTGGACGCGATCGTGGCGGAGCTGGTCCGGGACGAGCCCAATCCCGACGCGGCGGCGCAGACCCTGTCGGCCCGGCGGATGGAGACGACGCGCGCCCAGCTCCAGGCCGCGGTCAAGGTAGCCCCGGAGCGGCTCCGGGTCACCGAGGGCCTGGTCCCGGTGGAGGGCTCGGGCCAGGGGCGCGTCGAGTTCGAGATCGCCCCCTGATCGGGGTCAGGTCTTGAATTACGACATTCGGAGCGCGCCCGGACCTGGTCAAGCCTGGGAAATGTCGTATTTCAAGACCTGACCCCAAACTGGGGGTTGTCGGTGCGGTCGACGAGCGACTCGGGCCCGTCGGTCGGCAGCGCCTCGGCGTAGTTCTGGGCCGCGTCGATGTCACCTTCCCACACGTCGCGGGGCAGCTCGTAGAGGACCTCGATCCCGTGGCCGTCCGGGTCCGAGATGTACACGCTGTGGGTCATGCCGTGGTTGATGCGCCGGTGGAACGTGACGCCCTTGGCTTGCAGAAATTCGAGCTGCTTGAGCCACGACTCGCGATCCGGCCAGGCGATGGCCACGTGGTTGAGGCCGACCTTGGGCCCCATCAGGCTCCACGTCTCGGGCGTGCCCTCCGCCGCCACCCCGTCCTTGCGTGGCACCTCGGCGAGCGCCACGTCGTGATGGGAGAGATCGCCGTTCTCCGCGACGCCGCTGTAGAAGCGCATCTTGGGCCGCACCTTCCCCGGCTGGGGCTTGAGCTCCGCCACGCAGCGGAAGCCCACGATCTCGGTCCAGAAGCGGTGCGAGACCTCGATGTCCCGGACGTTGAGCACGATGTGGTTCACCCCGCGCGGCGCCTGGGCGCTGCCGGTGCTGCGGACTTCCGACTCGGTCTTGGCCATGATTCTCCTCCGGGGGCTAGAACAGCCCCGCGCTAGAACATTCCCCAGCTAGAACATTCCCCAGCTAGAACATCCCATTATTGTTGGCCGCCTTCTCCGGAATCTCCTGGATCACGTCCCAGTGCTCCACGATCTTGCCGTTCTCGAGCTTGAAGACGTCCACGATCGCCGAGCCGCGGGCGCCCGGGGTGCGAACCGCGTGCACGTGCAGGATCACGTAGTCGCCCTCGGCCCACACGCGCTTGATCTCGCTCCGCGACTGGGGAAACTTCTCGCGCAGGAACCCGAGGAACGCCTTGAAGCCCTCGATGCCGTCCGGCGCGTTCGGGTTGTGCTGCACGTAGCGCGGGCCGAAGAACTTCGACGCCGCCTCGAAATCCTTGCGGTTGATCGCGGCCTCGTAGAACTCGACCACCGTCTTCTTGTTGGCTTCCCGGGTGTCGTCGGCCGCGGCCGGGATGGGCGCGCTCGAGACCAGCAGACCAGCGGCGGCCAGCCACAGCCACGCGATGCGGATCATCGGCGCCTCCCGGGAGCGATCGCCTGCCCGCCGATGATACCGTGCCGGGGCGCCCCCGCGCTAGGCGCGCAGCCGGGGGTCGAGCGCGTCGCGAACCGCGTCGCCCACGAAGTTGAGGCCGACCACCGTGATGAAAAGGGCCGCCCCCGGCCCGAAGACGATCCACGGCGCCTGCTGGAGGTACCCCCGGCCCGCGTTGATCATGCTGCCCCAGGAGGCGGCCGGGGGCTGGATCCCCAGGCCCAGGAAGGACAGCGAGGCCTCGGCCAGGATGGCGAAAGCCACGCTCAGCGAGGCCTGGACCACGATGGGCGCGGTCGCGTTCGGCAGCACGTGCGTCCAGGCGATGCGCCAGCCGGGCGCGCCCAGGGCGCGCGCCGCGTCCACGTACTCGCGCGCGGTGATCGTGAGCACCTGCCCGCGCATGAGCCGGGCGAAGGTCGGCGTGTAGACCACCGCGAGCGCGATCACCACCCCGGTCAGGCCGGCGCCGAGCACCGCGCCCAGGGCCAGGGCCAGTACCAGCGGGGGGAAGGACAGCACCGCGTCCATCGTGCGCATCACGAGGCCGTCCACCCGGCCGCCCGCGTAGCCCGCGAGCAGGCCGAGCAACCCGCCCGCCAGCACTGCGATGACCACCGAGCCGAAGCCGGCGGCCAGCGACACGCGCGTGCCGAAGATCACCCGCGAGAGCACGTCGCGGCCCACGTTGTCGGTGCCGAGGAGATGGATCCGGTCGGGGCGGGCCAGCGTGTGGTTGAGGTTCTGCTTGAGCGGATTGTAGGGCGCCACCACCGGGGCGAGCAGCGCCACCGTGATCGCCAGCAGCATCACCGCGGCCCCGAACGGGGCCAGGCGCGCGCGGGCCGCGCGGCGCAGGATCCGCCAGCGGCGCTCGCGGACCGAGCGGGACGACGCGGGGGCCGCGACGATGGTGGCCACCGCGTCAGCGATGCCGGATCCGGGGATCGATCCAGCCGTAGAGCAGGTCCACCATCAGGTTGCTCAGGATGAAGCCCACCGCGATCAGCAGCACGACCCCCTGCACGAGCGGGTAGTCACGCGCGAAGACCGCGTCCACCACCAGGCGCCCGACCCCGGGCAGCGCGAACACGTACTCGGTGATGACCGCCCCCCCGATCAAGGTCCCGAGCTGCAGGCCGAGCACGGTGACCACCGGGATCAGAGCGTTCTTGAGCGCGTGCCGGCGGATCACCGCGCCGTCGGACAGGCCCTTGGCGCGCGCGGTGCGGATGTAGTCCTCGGAGAGCGCCTCCAGCATGCTCGAGCGGAGGGTCCGGGTGATCACCGCGGCCAGGGCGAGGCCGAGCGTGATCGCGGGGAGCGCGAGCGAGCGCAGGCCGTCCCACAACTCCTCCATCGGATCCACGTAGCCCGAGATCGGCAGCCAGCGGAGGGTGACCCCGAACAGGAAGATCAGCAGCAGTGCGATCAGGAAGTTGGGCATGCAGATGCCGAAGAGCGCGAACGAGGTCCCGACGCGGTCGAGCGTCGAGTTGCGGCGCGCGGCCGAGAGGATGCCGATGGGCGTGGCGACCAGCAGCGAGATCGCCATCGCGAGCGCGGCGAGCTGTAGGCTCGGCTTGATCCGCCGCCCCACGTTCTCGATCACCGGCTCCTGGTTGCGGATGGAGCGGCCGAGGTCGCCCCGGAGCAGGCGCCCCATCCACGTCGCGTACTGGAGGTAGAGCGGCCGGTCGAGGCCCAGGTCGCTCCGCAGCTGCCGCTTGACCCCGTCGTCCACCGACTCCGCCATCATGGCGTCGATCGGATCGCCGGGGGTGAGGTGGATGAGCGCGAAGACCCCGGCGGTGACCAGCAACAGCACCGGGATCGTCGCGACCAGCCGGCGGAGGATCAGCAGGCCCACCGCGGCCGCCGCGGGGCTACTTCAGCCAGACGTCCTTGAAGCGCATCATGCCGTCCGGGATCGGGTCGTAGCCCTGCACCCGCGGGCTGAAGGCCTTGGGCTCGATCGGGTGCACGATGAAGATCATCGGCAGCTCGTCCTGCAGGATCCGCACGAGCTGGCTGAAGAGCTTCTTGCGCTCGGCCTGGCTCGAGACCTCGCGCGACTTGTCGAGCAGGGCGTCGATCTGCGGATTCGAGATGCCGGACCAGTTGAGCGAGGTGCCCGGCGTGGTCTTGTAGAACTGGTAGGTGTTGCCGTCCGGATCCGGCCGGCCGCTCCACTGGTAGCTGATCATCTCGAAGTTCTTGCCGTTGCCGTCCGAGATCAGGGTGCCCGAGTCCACCAGCTTGATCTTCATGGTGATCCCGGCCTCCGCGAGTTGGGCCTGGATGACCTCGGCCTCCTGCACGTTGATCGGGATGTTGTTGGTGGTCATGGTGAACGCGAAGCCGCCCGCCTTGCCGCCCTCGGCCAGCTTGGCCTTGACCTTGGCGAGGTCGCGCTTCATGAACGGGATCGAGCGGTCGTAGGCCCAGCTGGTGGGCGGGATCGGCCCGTTGGCGGGCACCCCCACGTTGAGCCACACCCCCTTGACGATCTGCTCGAGGTCGAGCGAGTAGGCCACCGCCTGGCGGAGCGCCTTGTTGTCGAACGGCGGCTTGGTGTGGTTGAGCTGGTAGGCGAAGTCGGCGAGCGACGGCACGTCGAGCACCACCACGTTCTTGTCGGCCTTCACCGCGGCCACGTCGCGCGGCTGCACGTAGTCCATCACCTGGATCTCCCCCGCCTGCAGGCTCTGCAGCTTGACGGTGTCGTCCGGGATGGGCCGGTAGCGGATCTGCTCGAGGTACGGGCCGCCCTGCTTGTTCCAGTAGTTGTCGTTGCGCCGGATCAGCAGGTGGTCGTCCTTCACCCACTCCACGAACACGAAGGGACCGGTGCCCGCGCCCTTGGCATTGCGCTCGAGCTCGGGCCCGCGCTCCTGCGCGGTCTTGGGCGAGACCATCATGCCCGCGCGGTCGGTGAGGGTCGCGAGCAGGGCCGCGTCCGGGCGCTTGAGGTTGAGCCGCACCGTGTAGGCGTCCACCACGTCCACCGTGTCGATGCTGGCCACCTCGCCCTTGCGCACCGACTTGGCCTCGGTCTTCATGCGGTTGAAGTTGAACTTCACCGCTTCCGCGTTGAAGTCGGTGCCGTCGTGGAACTTCACCCCGCGGCGCAGCTTGAAGATCACCGTCTTCGGATCGGGCTGCTGCCAGGACTCGGCGAGCCCCGGCTTGATGCCGAGGTTGGCGTCGAGCACCACGAGCGGCTCGTAGATGTTGTGGTAGACCTGCCGGTCGATCTTGCTCCCCGACAGATGCGGATCCATGGTGGCCGCTTCGATGTAGAAGCCCACCCGCAGGGTGCCGCCCTTCTTGGGCGTCTCCTGGGCCCACGCGCGGCCGACCGCGCCGGGGACGAGGGCGCTCGACGCCCCCGCCAGCGCGGCCTTGCGGAGAAAGTCGCGGCGAGATTCCGAGTGGGTCGCGTCGGGCTGCGTGGCCGCCATTCCGTGTCCTCCTGAGGTTGGGCTGATCATTTGGCTGTCGTGGGGGCCGTCGCGGGCCGGCTCGAGCC
>CAMLFJ010000161.1 GCA_946479205.1 uncultured bacterium
GAGTCCTTCACGAGCTGGGCGAACTGGCGGGCCGCCTGGTCCCGGTCGCCCCGCCGCTCCCACACCCGGCCGAGCCAGTAGGTGGCCGCGTCCCGCAGCGACTGCCCGCCCCGTACGGCCTGAAGCCGGGTCCAGCGCGCGGTGGCCTCCACGTGATTGCCGCGGAACCAGGCGATCCAGCCGAGCCGCCAGAGCGCGCTGGCCCCCTCGTCCTCGTCCGGGTAGTCGGCGGCCAGCTTCACGTAGGTCTTCTCGGCCTCGGCGGGGCGGGCCGCGGTCTCGAGGATATCGGCCTTCAGCAGGAGGGCGTCCGGCGCGTCGTTGCTCTTCGGATGCTCGCGCACCAGCCGGTCCAGCGTGGCCAGCGCAGCCTCGCGGTCGCGGCGCTGGCGGAGGCGGCCCAGCTCGAGCAGCCAGCCCGCGCGGCGCTCGGGCGGCGCCCCGGCCAGTCCGTCGGTGGCGGCGGCCAGCGCGGCGTCGTCGCGGCCGAGCCGGCGCGAGGAGTTCATCAGCACCCGCAGCGCGCGCTCACGCGCGTCGGCCGCCGGCTTCTCGGCGACAAGCGCCTCGGACTCTCCGCGGGCCCGCTCGATGAGCCCGGAGGCGAGCAGCCGCTCGGCGCGCGCGGCCCGCTCCACCGCGCTCGGCGCAGGCGGCATCACGCCGGCATCGGCCAGCGTCTTGAGCTGGCGCTCCGCCGCGTCCCCGAAGGTGGCGGGCGCCTGCAGCCAGAGCGCCGCGAACAGCCGCGCCGCTTCCTTCTGATCGCCCGCGACCAGCAGCGCCTCGCCCAGCGCGTAGCGCGCCCGCGCCGCATCCGGCGCGTCGGCGAGGCGCGTGACCACGCGCTGCAGGACGGTCGCCGCGGCGGCCGCATCGTCCGCCTCCCGGAGCACCGCGGCCGCCCGCATCAGGGCGGACGGCGTGAGCCGGCTCTCCGGCGTCGGAGCAGCGGCCTGCGCGGCCAGCGCCCGCGCCGCGACCAGGTCCCCCTGCCGCAGCACGCTCTCGGCCTGGAAGAGCCGCGCGTAGTCCTCGAGCGGGCTCCCCGCCCACGCGGGATCGGCGAACTCCCTGGCCGCGGTGGCCCAGTCGCCCGCCTTGTGCGCGGCCAGGCCGGCCGCGAACCGCTCCCGCGCGTCCGGAGAGAGCGAAGCCGGCGCCGCCCCCACCAGCGCGAGGGAGACCAGGCACGCGGCCGCGGTCATCCGTCTCATGCCGCCAGTGTACCAGCGCCCGGCCCACCGGCCCGCCTGTCACCGGGCGGGCACACCCCCGGCGATCAGCCCTTCGCCACGCGCGCGACCGCCTCGACGCTGCGGTCGATATCGGGCTCGGGGCCGCGATCACGCGGCGGGTGCGCTCGGCACTCGGGCGTGAAGCGGGCGCCGTCGCGGCGCTCGCTCTCCGTGAGGTACGCGGCGCTTGCTCCCATGACCGCGCGAAGGGCCGGGCCCTCCGCACGATCGCAAGCCCGGAGTCGTACGGAGCATTCAACCCAGGCATACCACTTGCGGCCCCGATCCCGCGGTGTAGAGTGCCGGCGTGGGCCACCGCCGGAGCCGAGCGTGAGTCGACCACGAAAGGGACCCGCGCTCGACGCCCCCCGCCTGCCGGCTGGGCGCGCGGTGCCGCTGGTACGCGATCTCGAGGTCGCCGACGACGGCGTGTACGCCGACCTGGACGTCGTGCAGGGGCGCCTGACCGGCACGCGGGCCCGCAACGTGCGCCTCGAGCGGGTCTGGCTGCGCGACACCGATCTGAGCCGCGCGCACCTCGAGCGGCTCACCCTCGCGGACGTGAGGCTCGAGCGCTGCGATCTCGCCAACGGCTTCTGGCGCAACGCCCAGATCGACCGGACCGAGTTCATCGGCTGCCGGCTCACCGGCGTCGACCTGGCCGACGCCTCGCTGCGACACGTGCTCATGCGCCAGTGCCAGGGCGCGCTGGTCTCGTTCCGATCGGCGACCCTCAAGAACAGCCGCCTCGAGGACTGCGCGCTGGCCGAGGCGGACTTCCAGGACGCCCAGCTCCCCGGCCTGATCGCGCGCGGAGCCGATCTGCGGGGCGCGTCGCTGTACGGGGCGAACCTGACGGGGGCCGACCTGCGCGGCTCGATCCTGGATGATCTCCGGATGCGCGCGACCGATCTGAGCGGCGCGGTCGTCGACCCGGTGCAGCTCGTCGCGATCGCCCGCACGCTCGCGTCGCTGCTCGGCATCACGGTGGGCGATGCGCGCGAGGCCCCGCCCGCCTGACCGGGCGGTCTAGCGGAGGACGTCCTCCCGGACCGCGGCGGCGCGGCGCGTGTAGAGGATGCGCTGGAGCGCGGTCAGGTTGGTGAGCACCGCGAGCGCGATCATGGCGGGAGTGAGCTGGTTGAACGTCGCGCCCGCGATGAGCACGATCAGCCGCTCGGGGCGCTCGATCAGCCCGATCTCGCAGGCCACGCCGATGGACTGGGCGCGGGCCTTGGTGTAGCTGGTCATGATGGTGCCCACCAGGGCGACCATGGTCAGGAAGACCCCGGTGGTATCAACGGCGCGATGGTAGTAGAGGACCACGCCCAGCAGCACGACCAGGTCGGAGTAGCGGTCCACCACCGAGTCGAGGAAGGCCCCGAAGGCGCTGACGCGGTTGGCCAGCCGCGCCAGGGAGCCGTCGAAGAAATCGAAGAGCCCGGCCAGCGCCAGCAGCACCGCGCCGGTCCGCAGGCTCCCCTGGCCCAGGGCGCCGGCGGCCAGGATGCTGACCCCGAGCCCGACCATCGTGAGGTGATTCGGCCGCACGTGCGCACGGAGCAGGGCGCGGGCCACCGGATCGCCGAGCCGGGTCAGCGAGGCCTTGTAGTGGCTCAGCATCTAGATCGGCTTGAGCAAGGCGTCTTCCAGGCTCTCCCGCACGCGGGCCATCGCCGCCTCGTCCTCGAGACGACGGCCCTGCCGGTCGGTGACGTAGAAGGTGTCGTAGGCCTGATCGATCTCGGTGGCGATCCGCGCGCTCGCGATGTCGAGCCCCTGTCCGGAGAGCGTGCGGGTGATGACGTAGAGCAGCCCGACGCGATCCGGGCACTTCACCTCCACCACCGTGCGGCTGTCCGAGATCTGGTTGTCCACCGAGATCTTGGGCGGGCCGGCCACGCCCTCGCCGGTCGGGTACACCGCCCGACGCCGCGCGAGCAGGTCCTCCACGCTCGCCTCGCCGCGTAGCACGCGCCGCAGCGCCTCGAGGGTGCGGCGCCAGCGCGCCTCCTCGGTGACCGCTTCGCCGAAGGGATCGTTCACCTGGAAGGTGTCCAGCACGATGCCGTCGGCGCGCGTGTGGATCTGGGCGGAGAGGATGTTGATGCCCTGGGAGGCCAGCGTGCCCGCGATGAGCGAGAAGAGACCGGGCACGTCCTGGGTGGCGACCACCAGCTCCGAAGAGCCCAGATCGGGATGGTGGAAGAGCTCGGTGGCGGCCACCCCGCCGTCGGCGAGCAGGTCGAGCAGCCGCAGGTGCGCGGCGATGCGCTGGGGCGAGGTGGTGGTCAGGTAACGGTCGGAGAGCAGGGCCAGGTGCGCGGCCACCGCGGTGCGCGCCACGTCGCCGCGCATGGCCCCGGTGACCCGCTGGGCCACCCTCTCGCGGCTGGGCCGCTCCCGCTGCCCGCCGGTGAGCCGCGCGAGCACCCGGACGTAGAGATCCCAGAGGATCTGGGCCTGCCAGCCGGTCATGACGCCGGGCCCCACCGCGCGCATGTCGGCGCAGGTGAGCAGGTAGAGCATGCGCAGGCGCTCGGGAGTCTTGCAGACCTCCGCGAGGGTCTCGATCGTCTTCGGGTCGTCGATGTCGCGGCGCTGCGCGATGTGCGACATGGTCAGGTGGTGGGCCACCAGGAAGATCACCTTGTCGGCGTCCTCGGCGGCCAGGCCCATGCGCGCGGCGAGCGCCTCGATCAGGGGGATGCCCTTGGCCACGTGGCCGTGCCCCTTGCCCTTGCCGATGTCGTGCAGCAGCATGCCCAGCATCAGCAGGCCGGGGCGCTCCAGCTCGCTCACCACCTGGGCGTTGCCCTCGGAGTCGGGCGACTGGCCGGGGGCGAGCGCCTCCAGGTTCTGCACCGCGATCAGCGAGTGCTGGTCGGCGGTGAACTTGTGGTAGACGTCGTACTGCACGAGGCAGGTCAGGGCCCCCCACTCGGGCAGGTAGCGGCCGAGCACGCCCAGCTCGTGCATCTCGCGCAGGGTCTGTGCGGTCCGTCCCCAGCTCCGGCAGATGCCGAGGAAGAGATCGCGGGCCTCCGGCGAGACCCGGAAGGCGTCGTCGATCAGGTCGAGCGAGTCCTCGATGGCCCGCTCCACGTCCACCCCGAGCTCGAAGCCGAGCTGGTGGCTGTGCCAGAAGACCTTGAGGAGCCGCAGCGGCTCCTCGTGGAAGGCCCGCCCGTCGGACCTGGCCAGGTGGAGGTGCTCGTCGAGCACGATGAGGCCGTCGGCGAGCGCCTCCTGGCGCGCGCGGCGCTGCACGCTGGCGCGGCCCGAGAGGGTCTCGCGGCAGCGGGCGATCAGCCGCCGCGACACCCGGTGGATCACCCGCGCGTGCAGGTAGTAGTCGCGCATGAACTTCTCGACGGGCAGCGACAGCTCGTCGCCCGCGTAGCCGAAGTTCTTGGCGATCTGCGGCTGGATGTCGCGCGAGAGCACGTCATTCTTGTGCCCGGAGAGGAAGTGCAGCTCGTTGCGCACCCGCCACAGGAAGGTCAGCGCCTCGTCGGTCGTCTTCTGCTCGCGCCCGTTGATCAGCCGCTTGTCGGCCAGCTCCCGCAGGGTCCGCGTGCCGAACTTGGTGGAGGCCAGCCACATCGCGGTGTGGATGTCGCGCAGCCCGCCCGCCGATTCCTTCACGTTGGGCTCGCCCATGTACGGGGAGCCTCCGAACTTGCGGTAGCGCTGGTCCCGCTCGGTGAGCGTGGTCTCGAGGAACTGGGCGAAGTCCTTCTGGTAGACGTTCTCGGCCAGCACCTTCCGGAAGCGATTGAAGAGCCGGCGGTCGCCCACCAGGAAGCGCGCCTGCTGCATGGAGGTGCGGCTCGGGAAGTCGGTGCGCGCCATGGCCAGGCAGTCGGGCAGGCTGCGCACCGCGTGGCCGACCTGGAGCCCCAGGTCCCAGAGCGCGTAGAGCAGCCCCTGGGTCACCCGCTGCACGTAGGGGCCCATCTCGCCGTCGTAGATCAGCATGAGGTCGAGATCGGAGAGGGGGTGCAGCTCGCCGCGGCCGTAGCCGCCCAGGGCCACCAGCACGAGCGGGCTCGGCGTCAGGCCCTCGCGCCTGGCGTCCTCCACCGCCAGCCGGTAGAGCGTGCCGAGGAAGACGTCCATGAAGCCGGCGTACGCGGCGACCGATTGCTGGCCGGAGGCGCCGCCCAGGTGGGCCGCGCGGAGGAAATCCACATTGGAGGTGAGGTGCTGACGCAGCACCTCGAGCCTCAGCCGTCGCCGCCGCTCCACGCGCTCGGCCGCGCTGCCGTCGAATCCCCGGTCGGCCTGCGCCTCGACGCGGCGAACCTGCCGAAGCAGTTCCGCAGACATGGCGAAACGGTAGCGTGGAGCGAGAAGAAAGTCAAACTTGGCGCGAACTTGTATCGCAGTAACTATCGTAGTTAAAATGGGCGCCCTATGCGACGGCTCTGGCGTGATGTGCTCGACCGCGTGGACCCGTACGACGCCGGCAAGTCACTCGAAGTGCTGGCGCGCGAGCTCGGACTGGACACGATCCTGCGCATGTCCGCGAACGAGAACGCCATCGGTCCCTCGCCGCGGGTGGTCGACGCGATCCGGCGGGAGGCCCCGCGCGCCCATCTCTACCCGGATGGCGGCGCCACCGAGGTGCGGGAGGCGCTCGCCAAGCGGCTCGGCGCGCCGCCCGAGTCCATCGTGCTCGGCAACGGCGCCGACGAGCTCCTGGCCATGCTGGCGCGCGCGGCGCTCGATCCGGGCGACGAGGTCGTGATCCCCCACCCCGCCTTCGAGCCCTATGGCACCGAGGCGACCCTGTCCGGCGCCACCGTCGTGCGGAGCCCGCTCAAGGGCTACGAGCAGGATCTCGACGACATGCGCGCCCGCGTCACGCCGCGGACGAAGTGCGTGGTCATCTGCACTCCCCACAACCCGGCCGCCACCATCGTGCGCCGCCGCCCGCTCGAGCGCTTCCTCGACACCCTCGGGAGCGACCCGCCGCTCGTGATCCTCGACGAGGCGTACATCGACTTCTGCGACGACGACGACACCGCGGACGGCGTGGTGCTGCAGCGGCGGTACCCGACGCTGGTCTCGTTGCGGACCTTCTCCAAGATCGCGGGGCTGGCCGGGCTGCGTATCGGGTACGCCATCGCGCGGCCGGAACACATCGAGCGGCTGAACCGCGTGCGGGCGCCCTACAACGTCAACCGCCTGGCCCAGGTCGCCGCGGTGGCCGCGCTGGGCGACCCCGAGCACCTCGAGCGTACGCGGCGGGTGGTGCTGGAGGAGCGGCCGAGGCTGCAGGCCGCGCTGGCCGAGCGCGGCGCGCCGTCACCCCCCTCGCAGGCCAATTTCCTGCTGGCCAAGGCCGGTGATCGGGCGGGGGCCCTGCGCGCCGCGCTCCTCCGGGCGGGCATCCTCGTGCGCGACGGCGCGGGCGTGGGCTTCCCCGGGCACCTGCGGATCGCGGTGGGGACGGCGGAGCAGAACCGGCGGCTGCTCGAGGTCTGGGACCGGACCAGCTAGCGCGGCTCGGGCCCGGGAGCTCGCGGGCCGCGGCGGAGCTGACGCTCGAGCTGGGTGACGCGCTGCTTGGCGAGGGCGGCCTCGGTCCGGAGCTTCTCGGCCTCGACGTAGACCTTCTTCAGCTCGGCGGCCAGCCGGTCGGCGCGCTCCCGGTTCTCGACCCACTTCCCCCAGAGCGTCACGCTCAGCCCCACCAGCAGGAGGCAGGAGGCGATCAGCATCCAGGGCCGCCGCGGCTTGATGCGCCGGGCGACCCGGGTCGCCGCCGCGGGAGCTCCTGGTAACGCCACTCCGTCGGGCCTCATGCCGGGAAGCCTACCACCGCGTTTCGGGGAAGCAAAAGGTTTGCGCTATCCTCGACGAGGAGATCTTGGATGAGGAAGGCCCCGGTCTGCTCGGTCCTGCTGCTCCTGCTGCTGAGCGCCGCCACCGGCTGCAGCCGCTACTACTGGTCGAGGCCCGGGGTCACCGCCGAACAGTTCACGCAGGACAACCAGGCCTGCGTGCGACAGGCCGCC
>CAMLFJ010000162.1 GCA_946479205.1 uncultured bacterium
GCGGCGCGCCCGCCACGATCGCCGCCTCCGCGTCCGAGTCGAGCCGCCACCCGGGACGCATCGACAGCCGCACCCCGCGGAGCGCGCGGACCGGGTCGTCGGTGATCGCGGCCGGCCCGCAGAGGCGCACCATCCGATCCCGGAGGTCGTCGAGCCCGCCCGTCACGTCCACGACGGGGGCGGCACCGTCGCGCAGCAGGGTCGCCACCGGCGCCGCGAGCGCGTTCACCGTGAAGTCCCGGGCTCGCAGGTCGTCCTCGATCGTCGGCGCGCGGAAATCCACCAGGTCCACCACCGCGCCGCCCGACCGTGGCACGATGCGCCCGGCCCCGCGCGCCTCGTCCAGCACCACGAAGCTCGCGTCGAGCCGCTCGGCGAGGCGGCGGCCGAGCTCGAGCGCACCGTTCGTCACCGCGAGGTCCAGATCCGCGGCGGCGCCGCCCGACAGCAGCTCGCGAAGCGTGCCCCCCCCCCCCCCGGCGGGGCGGGGGCGCCGGGCCCCCCCCCCGGGGGCGGCGCGGGCGCGCCGCGCCGCCTCCGGGAACCGCTCGAGCTCGACGCGCACTAGAGACCGAGCAGCCGGTGGGCGTTGTCGTGGAAGATCTTGCGGTGAACCGTCTCCGGGAGGGGCCGCTCCCAGATCGGCCCTCGCTCGTCGTGGTAGGGGTGGGGCGTATTGGGGAAATCGCTCCCGAAGACGATGCGGTCCTGCCAGCGCACGAGATCACCGTCGGTCACGTCGTCGGGGCCGGTGTCGGGACGACCCCGGTAGAGCGGGCTCTGAGCGGTCATCGCCGCGGCGGTGTCGAGGTACATGTTCGGGCACCGCTCCATCAGCTCCAGGTGGCGGCGGGTCTCGAACTGGCCCATGTGGGCCACGATCACCTTGAGCTCCGGGAACATGTGCATCACCCGCTCGAAGCGCGGGAAGCCATCGTACTCGTTGGGCCAGGGCGCACTCCCGACATGGATCAGGAGCACCGCCCCGCGGGCCAGGATTCGCTCGTACACCGGAAGGATCCGCGGATCGTCGGGATGGAACCGCTGGACGTTGATGTGGAACTTGAAGCCCTTGAACCCGTAACGGTCGAGCGCCTCCTCGGCCACGTCCACCACGTCCGGATCGGCCGGATGGATCGTCCCGAGCGGCACTCCCGCGGGCAGCCGCCGCGCCGTCTCGTGGAGCCAGGCGTTGAGCTCGCGCGCGAGCCCGGCCTTGTGCGCGTACGAGAAGAAGACGAAGCGCTCCACGTCCTGCTCGGCCAGGAACCGTGCGACCCCCTCGGGCTCGGTCCCATACTGGAAGTCCCAGCCCGGCCGGCCGACGAACCAGCGCCGGATCGCGGCCCAGAGCCAGGCCGGATGCAGATGCGTGTGGATATCGATGTAGCGAAAGCCGGGAGGCGGAGACGCCATCAGGCGCTCACCACCCAGCGTCCCGGCCAGCCCGTCACCTCGCGCGGCGCGCTCACCCGCCCCGTCCGCGCCAGCGCGGCCAGCGCCGCCTCCATCTCGGGGCGCGGGAGCCCGAAGAGCCGCGCGAGCAGCGTCGGGGTCGAGTAGACCGCGCCGGCCAGGTAGCGCGCGAGCAGGCGCTCGAGCGCGGCCGGGCGACGGAGGCGCCGGCCTTCCGCGACCGATTCGGGCAGCCACCGCTCGAGCAGGTCCCAGCGGTACGAGAAGGTCGGCTCGTAGCGCTCCTCCGTCTTCACGATCCACAGGCCCTGCTGCAACTCGCCCATGGCCCGCTCGAACTCGCGCGTCTTCCCCGACTCCAGCATGAAGCACTCCGCGCGGAGGCCCCGGGTGTACTGGGGCGACTCGCGCACGAGGCTGTCCATGATGCGCTTGGCGGTGAGCGAGAGGCGCCCCGCCTCGTACTCTCCGCGGTAGGCGCTCGCGCGCTGACCGCCGCGGACGAGGCAGTAGAACGCCGGGAAGAGATCGAGCGCCACCAGCAGCGGCCGGCCCTTCACGAGCTTGCCGTAGTACACCTGACGCTTGGCGGGCAACACGTCCTTGAGCTCCCAGGTGAGCCCGATCCCGTCGTCGTGGTGCGATCGGCGCGGCCACCGCGGGGCGGCCCGGCCCACCACCGCCTCCCACAGGCAGCCGAGGCCCTCCGGGAACCGGTGAAATGTCGAGCAGAGGCCCACCGCCTCGACGAACGCCAGTGCGCTCCGGGCCGAGCGCACGCGCAGGGAGGGAAGCTGGCGGAAGTTGCGGCGCCGGCGCCGGAGCAGCGCGGCCTGGTCCATGCGGCTCAGCCCAGCTCGAAGCCCCGCTCGGTGACGCGGTACTCCGCGATCTCGTCGCTCTTGGCGCTGCCCCGGTGCTTGACCACGCAGAGCATGCGGGCGAGCCGGTTCCCCACGCGCTCGCTGCCCATCACCACGATGGTGTTGGCCACCGCCCCGACGTCGCCCGCCGCGACCTTCCGGGCGATGAGGTGCTCGAGCTGGGTCTCCTCGGTGGTCACGAGGAGGAGGGTGGTCACCGCGGTGTGATCGTAGCGGTGGGCGTCGATGAACGCGCGGTGCTGCCACACCGGCATGCAGATCTCCATCCCGAGCGTCTCGCTGTCGCGGTGGATGGTCTTCCGGTAGAGGTCCTCGAAGATGTAGGGCTGGATGTAGTCGCCCGGCACGTCCATCGGCTCGATCCCGTCCACCACGATCCGCCGGCTCCCCGCCCCGAGATGGAAGTACACGAAGGGCCGCACCGTGTAGAGCGCCTGGTTGTACTGGGCCTTCCAGTTCCAGTCGAACTCGAGCCCGTCTCCGCTCGAGACCTGGTAGTCGCGCAGCTTGCCGACCCACGGCAGCGCGTCGCAGTAGAAGGCCTGCATCTGCTCCGCGGACGGGTACGGCGGGCCCATGGGCAGCACGGTGTGGGTCCAGCGTTTGAGGTCCCAGTCGTGCAGGCGGGCGGCATAGGCGTGGTGCTGCTGGGAGTCCCCGCGGGCGTTCATGTCGAAGACGATGCCCCGGGCCCCGTCGGCCCGGGCGCCGTGGTCGCAGAAGGCCAGGCCCAGGTGGGTCTTGCCGATGCCGGTGGCCCCGTAGACGACCGTCAGGGTGCCCGGGAGCAGCCCGCCGCCCAGCATCTCGTCCAGCCTGGAACTGCCCGTCGATACGCGCGTGCTCATAGTCGGGTGATCTTACAGACCCCGGCGCGAGGCGGTCAAGCCGGGCCGGCGACCCACCGGGGCAGGTCGCGCTTCTTGACAGGCCCCCGAGGGGGGTCCTACCCTCGATACATGCCACGCCGAGTGGTCTGGTACCCGGCGGGTTCCCCGGCTGCTGCCCAGCTCTCCGCCCTCCCCAGTGACCTCGAGGGGCTCCCGCTGCCCGCGTCGGGCGCCCCGCCGGCCACCCCGGATGAGTCCGCGGTCGTGCTGGTGGACCTCACCGCGGGCGACGCGCCGGTCGCGATCGCCCTGGCCGCGGCCGCGCCCGACCTGCCGGTGGTCGCCCTGGTCGGCCACGGGACCACGCCGAGCGTGAAGTGCTACGCCTACGTCGGTACGCCCGCCGCGCCCTCCGTTCTGGCCACCGCCCTCCGCAACGCGGGCGACCACGCCCGGACCCGGCGCGAGGCCGCCGCCAGCCGCCGCGAGCTGCAGGAGCTCAACCAGATCGGGGTCAGCCTCTCCGCCGAGCGGGACACCGACGCGCTCCTCACCCTCATCCTGACTAAGGCGCGCGAGATCACCCACAGCGACGCCGGGTCCGTCTACGTGGTGGAGGACGCGGCCGACAGCACCGCGCGGCTGCGCTTCAAGCTGGCCCAGAACGACTCCGTCCGGGTCCCGTTCACCGAGTTCACCCTGCCGATCGACGACGCCAGCGTGGCCGGGCACGTGGCGCTCACCGGCGCGGTGCTGCAGCTCGACGATGCCTACGTGCTGCCGCCGGGCTCGCGCTTCCGCGTCAACCGCGACTTCGACGAGCGGGTGGGCTATCGCACCAAGTCCATGCTCGTGGTCCCGATGGCCACGCCCCAGGGCCAGGTGATCGGCGCGCTCCAGCTCATCAACTGCAAGCGGGATCCCGCCGCGGTGTTCCCGACGCCCGCCGACGTGCTGGCCCACGCGATCCCCTACCCGCCGCGCTTTCGCGATCTGGCTGCGTCGCTCGCCTCGCAGGCCGCGGTCGCGCTCGAGAACAGCCGCCTCTACCAGTCGATCCAGACCCTGTTCGAAGGCTTCGTGCAGGCCTCGGTCACCGCGATCGAGTCGCGGGACCCCACCACCTCGGGTCACTCGTTCCGGGTGGCCGACTTCACGGTGGCTCTGGCCACCGCGGTCGACCGGGACGGCGGCGCCTTCCGTGACGTGCGCTTCTCCCCGGACGAGATGAAGGAGATCCGCTACGCGTCGCTCCTGCACGACTTCGGCAAGGTCGGCGTGCGCGAGGAGGTACTGGTCAAGGCCAAGAAGCTCCCGGTGGGCCAGCTCGACATGATCCGGCAGCGCGGCGAGATCATCCGGCGCGGCCTGGAGCTGCGCCACGCGCGCCGGAAGACCGAGTGGCTGCTCCAGCACGGCCGGGACGGCTTCGGCGACCGCTGCGCGCAATGGGACGCCGAGCTGGCCGTGGTGCTCGCCGATCTCGACCAGCACCTCAAGGCGGTCGCGGCCGCCAACGAGCCCACCGTGATGCCCGACGAGGTCTCCGCGTCCATCCGGGACCTGGCCGTGCACCCGTACGCGGATCACCTGGGCGACTCGCTGACCCTGATCACCCCGGACGAGGCCCGCATCCTGGCCATCCCGCGGGGCAGCCTGACCCCGGAGGAGTACGAGCAGATCCAGTCGCACGTCGTGCACACCTACCAGTTCCTCAAGCAGATCCCGTGGACCAAGGAGCTCCGGCGCGTCCCCGAGATTGCGCGCTCGCACCACGAGAAGCTCAACGGCGGAGGTTACCCGGACGGCTGGCGCGCGCCGGACATCCCGGTCCAGACGCGCATGATGACGATCTCGGACATCTTCGACGCCCTGACCTCGCGCGACCGTCCGTACAAGCCGGCGGTCCCGGTGGAGCGCGCGCTCGACATCCTCGGCCAGGAGCGCAGCTCCGGCGCGCTCGACGGCGACCTGCTCCAGATCTTCATCGCGGTCCGGCCCTGGGAGCGGTCGGAGCGCGCCTGACTCTCGGCTCGCCTCAGCTGCCCAGCAGCGCGGCCAGCATGCCGCACGAGACCACCGCCAGCAGCATGGCCGCCGCACCGATGAGATCGGCCGGCCGCACCATCGCCACCTGTTGAGCGTTCAGGGCGAAAAAAAGGGGGCGCGTCGCGGCGAGGCGCGCGCGCGAGCCGATCCACACCCGGCGCCGCGCGTCGCGACGCCAGTCGGACTTCCAATCGCGGCGCGTGATCGGCCGCCGCTTCCTGCTTCGTGTCACCACCGCTACCCGCCGCATGGCTCCGCTCCTTTCAGATATGCCGCATGATGCCGACGACCTTGCCCAGAATGCGGAACTCGCCGCGGCCCGCCTCCACCACGATCGGCTTCATGGTGGGATGCTCGGGGCGCAGGACGACCGCGCCGCTCTCCCGGGTGAAGCGCTTCACGGTGGCCTCGCCGTCCAGCATCGCCGCGACGATGTCCCCGCTGCCCGCCGTCTCCTGCTTGCGCACGAACACGAGATCACCGTCCATGATGTGAGCCTGGATCATGCTGTCTCCGCGGACGCGCAGCGCGAAAACATCCTGGCCGCCCGCTCCCAGCCAGTCCGGCCGGAGGGGAATGGTGTCCTCGTGGTTCTCGACCGCGGTGATCGGGGCGCCCGCCGCGATGCGCCCGAGCAGCGGGATGCCCGGCGCCGCCTCGGACCGCCGGGCGCCCTTGTGCGCGGGCAGCACCAGGGTCCGGGAGGCCCGCTTGCCGGTCACCCGGCGCTCCAGCATGCCCTTGCGCTCCAGCGCCCGCAGGTGATCGAACGCCGCGCGCGCCGTGAAGTGGAAGCGCTCCCCGATCTCCCGGACCGTCGGGGGCACGCCCTGCCGCTCGCCGAAGGTGCGGATGAACTCCAGCACCTCCCGCTGTCGAGCCGTCATCTCTTTCACGCTGTCCGTTCCTCCCCCGATTGCCTGAGTCGAGCCATGGCCTGAGCCTCAACAGATGATAGTCAACACCCGTTGAGCTAGACAAGCAAAAAAAGGGGGGCTACCCGGCGGGCTCCCAGGGCTCACAGACCGGGCAGGCTGCGTAGCCCGCCTCCCGGGCCTCGGCCACCCGCTTGAAGTACACCCGCTCGGGCTCGGCGATCCGGCGCGCCCAGCTGCAGTCGCGCCCGTGGAAGAGCTTGGCGCTCCGCTGGGCCAGGTAGTTCTCCCCCTCCGGAACGGCGATGGCCGGCGTCTCGTACGGGTTGAGCACCGACTCCGGCAGGGCCTCCCCGGTGGCCACCGGCTCGCTGACCGGGTCGGAGGTGGTGGTGACCGGCGTCGGGTCCGGCAGGGGATCCGGTTCGTTGATCCGGAGGTTGGTCTCGATGGTGGACCGGAACTCGTCGCTGGCCCGCCGAAACTCGCGCATCGCCCGGCCGAGCGAGCGGCCGAGCTGGGGCAGGTTCTTCGGCCCGAACACGAGCAGAGCGATCACGAAGATGAGTGCCAGCTCCTGCAGGCCGATGTCGAACATGGGTGGTCGCGCTCAGCCTCCGACTATATCACCACGCGCGAGCCGCGACCCGAGCGCAACATGTGCGCGATGTCCGCGCGTTGACGGCGGGCGCCGCGCGCAGGCGCCCCGCGTCGCCGATTTCCGCCATGCTTTCCCTTGCGCGCCCCTCGCACTGAACGCATAATCAGTCACCCGCAGCGAGTGTACCGGGGAAGGCGCGGCGCACGGGGACGATGTCGATTCGATACAAGGGAGACCAACCGTCATGGCGGACGCCCGAATCAGAATCCTGCTGCTGGCGACGCTCGTCGTCGCTCTTTCCCCTCTGCCCGCGCTCGCTCAGGCCCAGCCGGTGGGCGTCGTCACGACGCTGACCGGGCAGGCCACGCTCGCCCGCACCGCGCTGCCTCAGCCGGTCGCCCTCAAGTTCAAGGACGACGTGTTCGAGCGGGACCGCATCAGCACCGGCGAGAAGTCCATCGTGCGCGTGCTGCTCGGCGGCAAGGCGATCGTCACCGTGCGGGAGCTCTCGGTGGTGACCATCACCGAGGAGCCCGGGCGCGCCGTCGTGGACCTCGCCTCGGGGAAGATCGGCGTGGCCGTGGCCAAGCCGCGCATGCGTCCGGGCGA
>CAMLFJ010000163.1 GCA_946479205.1 uncultured bacterium
GTGACGATCCCGCTGCACGCGTGCGAGCACATGTACATCGTCACCCAGCCCATCGCGGGCGTGAAGCCGGACCTGCCGGTGCTGCGCGATCCGGACGGCCACATCTACGTGAAGGAAGAGGTGGGCGGGATCCTCATGGGCGGCTTCGATCCGTGGGCCAAGCCGTGGGGCGCGGCCGGCATCCCGGAGGGCTTCGCGTTCGGCACCCTCAAGGAAGACTGGGACAAGTTCGACATCCTGATGCGCAACGCCCTGGTCCGGCTGCCCGCGCTCGAGACCGCGGAGGTGCGCACGTTCCTCAACGGCCCCGAGTCCTTCACGCCCGACAACTACTTCATCCTGGGCGAGGCTCCCGAGGTGCGCCGCTACTACGTGGGCGCCGGCTTCTGCTCGGGCGGGATCGCGGCCGCGGGCGGGGCGGGCAAGGCGCTCGCCGAGTGGATCGTCGAGGATCGCGCGCCGATGGATCTCTGGCCGGCCGACGTCCGGCGCTTCGCGCCCCTGCACGGCAACCGACGTTTCCTGCGCGAGCGGGTCAGCGAGATCGTGGGCGTCCACTACAACATCGCGTTCCCGAACCGCGAGCTCACGAGCGGGCGCGGGCTGCGCCGCTCGCCGCTCCACGAGCGGCTGCGGGAGCGCCGCGCCTGCTTCGGGGCCAAGATGGGCTGGGAGCGCGCCAACTGGTTCGCGCCCCAGGGTGTCGAGCCGGTGGCCGTCTACTCCTTCGGCCGCCAGAACTGGTTCCCGTACTCCGCGGACGAGCATCGCGCGGCCCGCGAGGCGGTCGCCGTCTTCGACCAGACCTCGTTCGCCAAGCTCCGGCTCGAGGGCGCGGACGCGGAGGCGGTGCTGCAGCACCTCTGCGCCAACGACGTGGCGGTGCCGCCCGGCCGCGTGGTCTACACCGCGATGCTCAACGAGCGCGGCGGCTTCGAGAGCGACCTCACCGTCACGCGGCTCTCCGCCGACGCCTACCTGATCGTGACCGGCTCCGCGCAGGGCCCGCGCGATCTGGACTGGATCCGGCGCCACCTGCCCGCGGGCGCGCGCGCCACCGTGACCGACGTCACCGGCGCTTCCGCGGTGCTCGGCCTCATGGGGCCGCGCTCGCGCGAGCTGCTCGCGCGCGTGAGCGACGCCGACTTCGGCCCGGCCGCGTTCCCGTTCCTGACCTCGCGGGAGATCGCGATCGGCCAGGCGACCGCGCGCGCCTCCCGCGTCACCTACGTCGGCGAGCTCGGCTGGGAGCTCTACGTGCCGGTGGAGCAGGCCGGCCTCGTGTACGATGAGCTGGCCCAGGCGGGAGGGGACCTGGGGCTCCGGGACGCCGGCTACTACGCGCTCGACTCCCTCCGCATGGAGAAGGCGTACCGGGCGTGGGGGCGGGAGGTCACGATCGACGACACGCCGTGGGAGGCGGGGCTCGGCTTCGCGGTGCGGCTCGACAAGCCGGTGCCGTTCCTGGGCCGGGAAGCGCTGCTCGAGCAGCGGGAGCGGACCCTGACGAAGCGGTTGCTCACCTTCGTGCTCGAAGACGAGGCGGCGCTGCCGTGGGGCGACGAGCCGATCCTGCGCGACGGGCGCGTGGTCGGGACGGTGACGTCGGCAGGCTTCGGGCACACGCTCGGACGCGGGGTGGCGATGGGCTACGTGCGGGATCCGGATGGGGTCGATGACGCCTACGTTGCGGGCGGCCGGTTCGAGCTCGACGTGGCGGGAGACCGGATCCCGGCGCGGGCGAGCCTGGTCCCGCCCTACGATCCCCGCGCCCTGCGCGTGAAGAGCTGAACCGAAAGGACGGACAGTCATGGACACTACCCCGCGCGACCCGTTCCTGCTGACCCCGGGCCCGCTGACCACCACGCGCGCCACCAAGGAGGCGATGCTGCGCGACTGGGGCTCGCGCGACGGAGCCTTCATCGCGATGAACGCGCGGGTGCGCCGGCGCCTGACCGAGCTGGTCAATGGGGATGGCAGTCATGTGTGTGTCCCGCTGCAGGGCAGCGGGACGTTCGTTGTCGAGGCCATGATCGGCACGCTGGTGCCGCCGGCCGGCAAGCTCCTGGTGCTGGTCAACGGCGCCTACGGGCGGCGCATGGTCCGCATGTGCGAGTACTACCGCCGGGCCTGCGTGGTCCAGGAGACCGCGGAGGACCAGCCCGCCGATCCCGCGGCCCTCGACGCCGCGCTGGCGCGCGATCCCGGGGTGACGCACGTGGTGGTGGTGCACTGCGAGACGACCTCCGGTGTGCTGAACCCGGTCGAGGAGATCGCGGCGGTGACCGCGCGCCACCGCCGCCGCCTGCTCATCGACGCGATGAGCGCCTTCGGCGCGATCCCGCTCGACGCCCGGCGCGTGCCCTTCGACGCCCTCGTGGCCTCTTCCAACAAGTGCCTCGAAGGGGTCCCGGGGATCGGCTTCGCGATCATCCGGCGCGAGGCGCTCGACGAGGCGCGCGGGCAGGCGCCATCGTTGAGCCTCGACCTGCACGACCAGTGGGTCGCGATGGAGAAGAATGGGCAGTGGCGCTTCACGCCGCCCACCCACGTGCTCGCCGCGCTCGACCGCGCGCTCGACCAGCACGCGGCCGAGGGCGGCGTGGCCGGCCGGGGGTCGCGCTACCGCCGCAACTGCGCGCTGCTGGTCCAGGGGCTGCGCGGCATGGGCTTCGAGACGCTCCTGCCCGACCTGGTGCAGGCGCCGATCATCGTCACGGTCCGCATGCCCGCCGATCCGAAGTTCCACTTCGAGACCTTCTACGACCGCCTGGCCCAGCGCGGCTACGTCATCTATCCCGGCAAGCTCACGGTGGCCGACAGCTTCCGGGTCGGCTGCATCGGTGCGCTCGGGGACGCCGAGATGCGCGGGGCGCTCCAGGCCATCCGCGAAGTGGTCGCCGAGCTGGGCGTCGCCTCCTGCGCGCCCGCGCAGGGCGAGGTGCAGCCGAAGGCGAGCCGAGCGAATACAAGGGGAGATGCTTCCGGTTGACCGCTTCCAGCGGGCAGCCCTAGGAGACAGGTTATGCGCTGGACGCGTGGCGACCGCAGCGAGGATCTCGAGGACCGGCGCGGTGAATCGCCCGGACGCGGGTCCGGCCTGCGGGTGGGGGGCGGCATCGGGCTGGGCGGCGCGGTGGTCCTGCTGGTGCTGAGCCTCGTCTTCGGCCAGAACTTCTTCGCGCTGCTCGACGGCGGCGGCGAGCTCGCGCCGGCGCCCGGCGGCGGAGCCCCGACCGGGCCGGCGCGCAAGGGCTCGCCCGCCGAGGAGCAGGCCGCGGACTTCATGTCGTTCGTGCTCGACGACGTGCAGAGCACGTGGGCCCGCGAGTTCACCCGCCTCGGCCACGAGTACGAGCGGGCCAAGCTCGTGCTCTTCACCGACGCGGTCCGCTCCGGCTGCGGCGCCGCCGACGCGGCGGCCGGGCCCTTCTACTGCCCCGAGGATCGGAAGGTCTACATCGATCTCGGCTTCTACAACGACCTGAAGAACCGGTTCGGGGCGCCGGGGGACTTCGCCCAGGCCTACGTGCTGGCTCACGAGATCGGCCACCACGTCCAGCGCCTGCTGGGTCTCACCGACCAGGTCCGCGGGCAACAGGCCCGCCCCGATCGCGCGAACGCCCTGTCGGTGCGGCTCGAGCTGCAGGCCGACTGCCTGGCCGGCGTCTGGGCGCACTCCACCAACGAGCGGCGGCTGCTCGAGGAAGGCGATGTGGAGGAGGCCCTGGCGGCCGCCTCGGCGGTGGGCGACGACCGCATCCAGAAGCAGGCCGGCGCGCGCGTCACGCCCGAGACCTGGACCCACGGCTCGGCCCGGCAGCGGGCGGGCTGGTTCCGGCGCGGGCTCGAGTCGGGCCGGATGCAGGACTGCGACACGTTCCGCACCGCCCTGCCGGGCGTCGAGGAGCGGGCCCCGCTGCGCTCCCGCTGACCGAGGGCCGTCCGGGCGGTGTGGTAGACTCGCCGCCTGATATGGAGGTCCTCCTCGACGTCCGGGGTCTCCGCACCCAGTTCCACACCAAGGCGGGCGTGGTCCGCGCGGTGGACGGCGTCTCGTGGAACGTCCGCAAGGGCGAGACGGTGGCCCTCGTGGGCGAGTCGGGCTGCGGCAAGTCGGTGAGCGCACTCTCGGTGATGCGGCTCGTGTCGGCGCCCGCGGGACGCATCGTCGAAGGCGAGATCCTCTTCAACGGGCGCAACCTCCTCGCCCTGCCGGAAGAGGAGATGCGCAAGGTCCGCGGGCGGGAGATCGGCATGATCTTCCAGGAGCCCATGACCTCGCTGAACCCGGTGCTCACCGTCGGACGCCAGCTCACCGAGCCCCTCGAGATCCACCTCGGCATGACGAAGGCGCAGGCGCACGCTCGGGCGATCGAGCTGCTGTCGCTCGTCGGTATCACGGACGGGCCGCGACGGCTCCGCCAGTTTCCGCACCAGTTCAGCGGCGGCATGCGGCAGCGCATCATGATCGCGATGGCGCTGGCCTGCGATCCCGCGCTCATCCTGGCCGACGAGCCCACCACCGCGCTCGACGTGACGATCCAGGCCCAGATCCTGGAGCTCATGAAGAGTCTCTCGAGGAGGCTGGGCGTCGCGATCCTGATGATCACGCACAACCTGGGTGTGGTGGCGCGCTACGCGGACCGGGTGAACGTGATGTACGCGGGCAAGATCGTGGAGCGCGCGAGCGCGCGGGAGCTCTACGCCAACCCGCGCCACCCCTACACGCTCGGCCTGCTCCGCTCGGTGCCGCGGCTGGACGAGCCGCGCCGGGCCAAGCTGCGGCCGATTCCCGGTCAGCCTCCCGATCTCTCGCGCCTGCCTGCCGGCTGCTCCTTCGCGCCTCGCTGCGCCTACGTGGTGGACCGCTGTCGCGCCGAGGTCCCCCCGCTCGCCGAGCTCAGCGCCGACCACCTCTCCGCCTGCTGGCTCGCCCGCGACCTGCCCGATCTCGCCCCAGCCGAAGTGAGCGGGCGTTAACCAGGCCGCGCGATGAGCCCAAGGGGCGAAGAAGCAAATAAGAAAATCGAAGAAGCAAATAGGACAACAGCAATTCTGGAAGTCCGCAACCTCGTCAAGCACTTCCAGATCGGCGGCGGTCTCTTCGGCGCCCGCGCCGCGACCGTGAAGGCGGTGGACGGCGTGAGCTTCTCGATCCGCCGGGGAGAGACCCTGGGGCTGGTCGGCGAATCGGGGTGCGGCAAGACCACCACCGGCCGCGTCATCCTCCGGCTGGAGGTGCCCACCAGCGGCGAGGTGATCTTCGAGGGCCGGGACATGGCCAAGCTCTCGGACGCCGAGCTGCGCGGCATGCGCCGGCGGATGCAGGTCATCTTCCAGGACCCGTACAGCTCCCTGAACCCGCGCATGACGGTGGGGCAGATCATCGCGGAGCCGCTCGCGGTGCACCGCATCGTGCCGGACCGGACCGCCCGGGCCGCGCGGGTTCACGAGCTCCTGCGCCACGCGGGCCTCCTGCCGACCATGGCCCGGCGGTATCCCCACGAGCTCTCGGGCGGGCAGCGCCAGCGCGTCGGCATCGCCCGGGCCCTGGCCATGGAGCCGAGCCTGATCATCTGCGACGAGCCGGTCTCGGCGCTGGACGTCTCGATCCAGGCCCAGATCATCAACCTGCTGGAGGAGCTGCAGTCCGAGTTCGGGCTGACCTACCTGTTCGTGGCCCACGACCTCTCGGTGGTGCGCCACATCTCCGACCGGGTGGCCGTGATGTATCTCGGTAAGATCGTGGAGATCACGGATCGGAAGGCGCTTTACGAGGACCCCCAGCACCCCTATACCAAGGCCCTGCTCTCGGCGGTGCCCATCCCGGACCCGGCGGTGGAGGCCTTGCGGGAGCACGTGGTCCTGGGTGGGGAGGTGCCCAGCCCGCTGAACCCGCCGTCCGGCTGCGTCTTCCACCCCCGCTGCCCCATCGCGGTCGCCGATTGCCGCCAGATCGTGCCGGAGCTGCGGGAGATCAAGCCCGGCCACCAGGCGGCCTGCATCCGCCTGTAGCCCGTGCTTGACAGCGAGGGACGCTGCCCGCTAAAGTAGCGAAACTTAGACGGAACCAAGATCCATCCTCACGGATTGATACCTCAACAGGTTCGTTCGGTTTCCATCTCATCGGGGAGGTGGCTCATGCGCCATCGTCACAATTGGCTGCTCTACTCGCTCGTCGCTCTGGCTCTGGTGCTGTCCAGTGGTTGGACCGGGGCCGACGCCCAAGACAAGCCACGCTCCGGTGGAGAGCTCCTCTTCGTGGTGCCCTCGGAGCCGCCGTCGTACGACGCGCACGCGGAGGAAACCTTTGGTGTCATCCACCCGATGGCGCCGCACTACAGCACGCTTCTCAAGGTGGACCCGTTCGACAAGACCGGGACCAAGCCGGTCGGAGATCTCGCGGAATCCTGGACGATCTCCAAGGAAGGGCTGGTCTACACGTTCAAACTGCGTCACGGGGTGAAGTTCCACGACGGCAGCGACATGACGTCGAAGGACGTGAAGGCCTCCTACGACAAGATCATCTTCCCGCCCGCGGGCGTGAAGTCGCTGCGCAAGGACGCCTACCGCTCGGTCGAGGTGGTGGAGGCGCCGGACGCCCACACCGTTCGCTTCCGGCTGAAGTACCCCGAGTCGTCCTTCCTGCTGAACCTGGCGTCCCCCTGGAACTGGATCTACAAGGCCGACATCCTGGCCAAGGACATCAACTGGTACGCGAAGAACGTGATGGGGACCGGCCCCTTCACCTTCGTCGAGCACGTCAAGGGCTCGCACTGGGTCGGCAAGAAGAACCCGAACTACTGGGACAAGGGCAAGCCCTACCTTGACGGGTACCGGGCGATGTTCATGAGCTCGAACTCCTCCCAGGTGGCCGCGATCCGGGGCGAGCGGGCGCACATCCAGTTCCGCGGCTTCAGCCCGGCCGAGCGCGAGCAGCTCGTCCAGGCGATGGGCAACAAGATCACGGTGCAGGAGAGCCCCTGGGACTGCCTGAACTTCGTCTCGATGCACCACGAGAAGAAGCCCTTCGATGACAAGCGGGTGCGGCGGGCCCTCTCGCTCGCACTCGACCGGTACGAGGCCTCCCAGAAGCTCTCCAAGATCACGATTGTGCGGGACGTGAGCGGAGTGCAGGTGCCCGGCACCCCGTACGCGACCCCGCCCGCGGAGCTGGAGAAGCTGGCGGGCTACGGGCGGGACATCAACGCGGCGCGCGCCGAGGCCAAGCGTCTGCTGCGCGAGGCGGGCGTGCCC
>CAMLFJ010000164.1 GCA_946479205.1 uncultured bacterium
GATCCGCTGACCGAGTACAAGAAGGAAGCCTTCGACATGTTCCAGGAGATGATCGGCAGCCTGAAGGAGACGGCGGTCGAGCAGCTCTTCAAGGTCCGCATGACCCAGGAGGACGCGCCGGTCACCCGCGTCGCCCAGCGCACGATGCCGGAGTGGCAGGAGTCGCGCGGCGGCGACCTCGACACCGCCGCGGGTCGCCCGGCGACCGTGAAGGCGGAGCCGCGGGCCGCCGACGGGCAGAAGGTGGGCCGCAACGATCCGTGCCATTGCGGCTCCGGCAAGAAGTACAAGAAGTGCTGCCTGCTCAAGGGAGCCTGAGCCCCCGGAAGCGGTAACCCACATCTAGTGCCGCAGCGCGTCCCCGCCCCCCGCTGGTGGGGTTTTTTCTTGGTTGATCCGCCGACCGCATGTTATTAGTGGTCTACGCCCTCCGGGCGAAGCACGACATGCGACTCGAATCGATCCTGATCCATGGCTTCAAGTCGTTCGCGGAGAAGACCGACGTGAAGGTCTTCCCGGGGGTGACCTGCATCGTCGGCCCGAACGGCTGCGGCAAGTCCAACGTGGCCGACGCCATCCGCTGGGCCCTCGGCGAGCAGAGCCCGAAGACCCTCCGCGGGGCCAAGATGGAAGACATCATCTTCCACGGCTCCGCCTCCCGCAAGATGATCGGGATGGCCGAGGTGAACCTCGTCTTCAACAACGACGGGGGCCTCAGCGTGCCGTGGAGCGAGGTGGCGGTCGCCCGGCGTCTGTACCGCACCGGCGAGAGCGAGTACCTGCTCAACACCAACGTATGCCGGCTGCGCGACATCCAGGACCTCTTCGCGGGCACCGGGGTGAACCCCAAGGCCTACGCCCTCATGGACCAGGAGCGGCTCAACCACGTGCTGACCGCCAAGCCGTGGGAGCGGCGCATGTTCATCGAGGAGGCCGCGGGCATCGCGCGCTACAAGCAGCAGCGCTCCGAGACCCAGGGCAAGCTCGACGCGACCCGTCTCAACCTGCAGCGGCTGCGGGACGTGATGGAGGAAGTGCGCCGTCAGCTGTCCTCGATCGAGCGCCAGGCGCGGAAGGCCCAGCAGTACAAGGCGCTCCAGTCCGAGCGACAGGGGCTGGACCTGGCCCTCCTCGCGGCGGACTACGCGGCGCGGGCCGCGCAGCACGAGGCGGTCACCCGGGAGATGGAGTCGCTGCGCGAGACCGAGGAGCGGCACCGCGCCCGGATCGCCACCCTGACCGGCCGTCAGGCCCTGGAGGCCGCCGCGATCCAGGACACCGAGTACCGGCTGGGCGACCTGCGCCAGTCCGTGCAGAAGATCCAGGGCGAGGCCGAGCGGCTCCTGGAGCGGCGGGAGCAGATGGGGCTCCAGATCCAGGATCTCGTCGCGGAGGAGCAGCGCCTCGAGGAGGAGATCCGCGGGCTGGCCGAGAGGCGGGTGGCCCTCGCCGCCGAGCGCGTGGACAAGGATCGCGGCCTCGAGGAGGCCCGACGCCGGCACGCGGAGCAGGACGGCGAGGTGCGGCGGGTCGAGACCCAGATCGAGGCCTGTCGCGGCGCGCTCAGCGAGCGCCGCGAGCGCTTCGAGGCCCTCCGGCTGGAGCAGATCCGGGTCGCGGGGGCCCGCGCCGAGCTCACGCGCACGGGTGGCGAGCTCCGCGAGCGCCGCGCTCAGGTGGACCGCCGCGCCGAGCGTCTCGCCGCGGAGCTGTCGTCGGCGCGCGCGGAGGCCGACACGCTCGCGGCCACGCGCCTGCGCCTGGAGGCCGCGAGCCAGCGGGCCGGCGCTCAGCTCTCGCTGCTGAGCACGGAGCTGCAGGAGATCGAGGCCGCGCGGCGAGATCGTGAGACCGCGCGGGTCGAGGCGCAGGCGGCCGCCGCGGGCCTGCGCGTGAAGCTGGCCGCGCGGCAGTCGGCGCGGGAGGCTCTCGAGCGCCTGGAGCGGGAGCGCGAAGGCTACGGCGCGGGCGTGCGGGCGATGTTCGCGCACCCCGCCGCCGGCAGCCTGGGCGGTGTCGTCGGGACGGTGGCCGATCTCCTCGAGGTCCCGAACGGGCTCGAGGCCGCGGTGGAAGCGGTGCTCGGCGATCGGCTCCAGTGGGTGGTGGTGGAGCGCTTCGAGCACGCGCGGGCCGCGCTCGGGTACCTGGAGCGCGAGGGCGCGGGGGCGGCCACCCTGCTGCCGCTCGAGACGCTGCCGTCCGCGGCGGCCCTCCCCGACGACTCGGGAGAGGTGAGCTGGGCGGCCCGCCTGGTGGGTGGCCCGCGGCCGGCCCTGCTGCACTATCTCCTCGGCCGCGTCGGCATCGTGTCCCATCTCGATCAGGCCGAGACGCTCTGGCGGCGGAACGGCGTGGTCGCGACCTACGTCACGCGCTCCGGCGAGGTGCTGTCGCCGAGCGGGCGACTCACCGGTGGTCATCGCGACAGCGAGCGGCAGGGTAACGATCACTCGCTGCTCGGGCGCAAGCGCGCCATCCGCCAGCTCGGCGAGGAGATCGCCGGCCTCGAGCGAGAGGTGGCCGCGGCCGCGGAGCGGGCGGATGCGATCGAGGCCGAGGTGACGGGCCTGCGCACGCAGATCGAGGGGCTCCAGTCCAACTACCAGGCACAGGAGACGGCACGGGTGTCCGGCGAGAAGGACATCGAGGCGGTGCTGCGCGAGGCGGACCGCGTCACGCGCCACCTGGAGACGCTGACCGCGGAGCACGAGCAGCTCGCGGGCGAGCGGGAAGAGACCGCGGCCCAGCTGGTCGAGCTGGAGAGCGCGCTGGTGGGCGCCTCGGAGCAGGAGGCCCGGCTGGGCGGCGACCTGACCACGCTGCAGGCCCTCCTCGAGAGCGGACAGGGCGACGAGGCCGGGCTCACCGAGCGCCTCACCGTCTGCCGCGTCGAGCTGGCCACGGTGGCGGAGCGGGTGGACGCGCTCGGCCGGGACATCGAGCGCATCACGGGACTCGAGCAGGACTTCGGCCTCCAGCAGCAGCAATCGGTGGGACGACGGGCGCAGACCGCCGAGCGACGCTCGGACCTGGGCGCGGAGCGCGAGCGCACCGACGTGCAGGCCCGGGACGCGGTGGCCGAGCGCGACCGGCTCGAGGCCGAGGTAGCGGTCATCGCGGAGGAGCACCAGCGCCAGCTCGAGCTGCGGCAGGCGCTCGAGACAGATCTGCGAGACGTGCAGCACCAGCTCACCACGCTCGTGAGCCGCCTCCACCAGCTCGACCTGACCGAGACGGAAGGCCGGGTGCGCCGCGAGGAGCTCGTGCAGGAGGCGCGGCGCCGCCACGCGGTCGAGACGCCGGAGGCGCTGCTGGCCGCCCACGACGCCACGCGGGACCTCGAGGAGGTCCGGCAGCGGCACGAGGAGCTGACGACCAAGCTCGAGGCGATGGGACCGGTCAACCTGGTGGCGGACGAGGAGTTCCGCGAGCTGACCGAGCGCCTGGACTTCCTCCGCACGCAGCACGATGACGTGGTGGGGTCCATCAAGGACCTGGAGAAGGCCCTGCGCGGCATGACCCGCACCGCCCAGGAGCGGTTCCAGGAGGCGTTCGACGACATCAACCGGCATTTCAGCGAGATCTTCTCCCGGCTCTTCGAGGGCGGGCGCGCCGAGCTGCGCATGGTGCCGCCGGAGGAGGGCGAGGAGGACCCGCTGGAGCTGGGCGTGGAGCTGATGGCCCAGCCGCGGGGCAAGCGCCTGCAGGCGGTCACCCTGATGTCGGGGGGTGAGAAGGCCCTCACCGGATTGGCCCTGCTCTTTGCGATCTTCTACCACCGCCCGAGCCCGTTCTGCGTGCTCGACGAGGTGGACGCGCCCCTCGACGACGCGAACATCCACCGGTTCATCCGGGTGCTGCGCGAGCTCTGCACCCAGACCCAGTTCGTGGTGATCACGCACAACCGCAAGACGATGGAGGCCGCCGACGTGCTCTATGGCGTGACCATGGAGGAGCCGGGCCTCTCCCGCCTCGTCTCAGTAAAGCTGACCGAAGCGTAACCCGCGCTACACTACTGGGCATGACGCCCACGGAAAACTCCACGACCTCGCTCGGCGGTCATCTCCGCGCGCTCCGCGAGGCCCGGGGCGGCTCGCTGGAGGACATGGCGCGCTCCACCCGGGTCGGTATCCGCCATCTCGAAGCCCTCGAGGAAGAGCGCCTGGCCGACCTGCCGTCGCCGGTCTTCGTGCGGGGCTTCATCCGGGCCTACTGCGGCTTTCTGCGCGAGGGCCCGGAGGAGGCGCTCGCCCTCTACGAGGCCCTGGCCGGCGAGCGCGCGGCCACGCAGGCGGCCAGCGCCCCGCCGCGGCCCCGCACCACGTGGGCCCCCAGCTCCGTTCTGGTCGGCCTGGTCCTGCTGGTGATCCTGGCGATCGCGCTGATCGTGGTCAACCTCACTGTGAAGCGGACGGGCGGAACTTCAGTCGCAGCGCCGGCAATGGACGTATCGACCGCGACGCCAATCCCCCCGCCGAGCCCGCCGGCGGCCGCCCCGGTCGCGGCGTACGTGGAGACCCCAAGGGCCGCTCCAGCTCCGGCCCCGGCCGCCGCTCCACCCGTGAGCACGCCGGCGGCCATGCCGGCTCCGGCTCCGACCCCGGCGCCCCCGGTGGCCCGGAGCGCGGCGGGCCCGCAGCGCCTCGTGATCCGGGCGGTGGACGCAACCTGGATTCGCGTCCAGCCCGACGAGGGCCGGGCCACCGAGGAGCTGCTGCCCGCCGGCGCCAGCCGGGAGTGGTCCGCCGAGCGCCGCTTCCTCGTGACCATCGGCAATGCCGGCGGCGTCGAGGTCGCCCTGAACGGCAAGGTCCTGCCGCCGCTCGGCCCGAAAGGGACGGTGATCCAGCGGCTAGAGCTCCCCCAGGGACCGGCCTCCGGCTCGTGAGCCTGTTCGGCTCCATCGGGGAGCGCGTCCGGGAGGGACTGCGGCGCACCCGCGAGCTGATGGACGAGGGCCTGGGAGCCATCCTCGCCATCGCCCGTCCGGTGGACGAGGCGATGCTGGAGGAGCTCGAGGAGACCCTGATCGCGGCGGATCTGGGCGCGGCCTCGGCGGGCGCCTTCGTCAAGCGAGTCCGCGACGAGATCAAGCGCGGGCGCGTGGTGACCACCCAGGACGTGCGTGCGTCCCTGCACCGCTTTCTGGAGGAATCCCTCGCGGGCGCGTCCGCACCGCTCATCCTCGACGCGCATCCCACCGTCATCCTCATGCTGGGCGTCAACGGGGCCGGCAAGACCACCAGCACCGCCAAGATGGCGGCCTCGCTGAAGGCGGACGGCAAGCGCGTGCTGATGGCCGCCGCGGACACCTTCCGAGCGGCGGCCATCGAGCAGCTCCAGGAGTGGGGCCGCCGGATCGAGGTGGACGTCATCCACCAGGTCGCGGGCGCCGACCCCGCCGCGGTCGTCTTCGACGCGGTGAAGGCGGCCACCTCGCGTGACGTGGACGTGCTGCTGGTGGACACCGCCGGGCGCCTGCACACCAAGTCCAACCTCATGGACGAGCTCTCCAAGCTCAAGCGCGTGCTGGGCCGCCAGATGCCCGGCGCCCCCCACGAGTCGCTGATGGTGCTGGAGGCGCCCACCGGCCAGAACGGGCTGCAGCAGGCGCGCATGTTCCATGACGCGGTCGGGCTCAGCGGCCTCGTGCTGACCAAGCTCGACGGCACCGCGAAGGGCGGCATCGCGATCCGCATCCACCAGGAGCTCGGGGTGCCGATCAAGCTGGTCGGAGTCGGCGAGCAGATCGACGACCTGCAGGCCTTCGACCCGAAGACCTTCGTGGACGCGCTGCTGGGAGAACAGCCGGAGCCGAAGTAAGCGCGGTAAAATGCCTGCCCGGGTGGCCTCCGGCCCCGGACGACGACATGACCGATCTCGAGTGGATGACGCGGGCCCTGACCCTCGCGACGCGGGGGCGTGGTCTCACGTCGCCCAACCCCATGGTGGGCGCCATCGTGGTGCGGGACGGCGTCAACCTGGCCGAGCGCTTCCACGAGCGGGCGGGCGCCGCCCACGCGGAGGCCGCCGCGCTCGCCGAGGCGGGCGAGCGGGCGCGGGGCGCCACCCTCTACGTGACGCTCGAGCCGTGCAATCACGTGGGGCGCACGCCGCCCTGCGTGGACGCGATCATCCGGGCCGGGATCCGCCGGGTCGTATCGGCCACGCGCGATCCCAACCCCCGCGTGAAGGGCGGGGGAGCCGGCGCCCTCGCGGCCGCGGGCATCGAGGTCGCGACGCCGTGTCTCGAGCGCGCCGCCCGCGAGCTCAACCGGACGTTCTTCACCGCGGTCGAGCGCCAGCGGCCCCACGTCACGGTCAAGTGGGCCATGACCCTGGACGGCAAGATCGCGGCCTTCGACCGCCGCTCGCAGTGGATCACGGGGGAGCCGGCGCGGCAGGAGGGGCATCGGCTGCGCAGCCAGAGCGACGCGATCGTCACTGGCATCGGGACCGTGCTCGCCGACGACCCGGCGCTGACCGTGCGGCTGCCGCGGCCCTGGCCGCGCGAGCCCTATCGCGTGGTGGTGGATAGCCGCGCCCGGCTACCGCTCGACGCGAAGCTGCTCCAGGCCGGGAGCCGGTCCCGGGTCCTGGTCGCGGTCGGGGAAGCGGCGCCGCCGCAGCGGCTGGCCGCGCTCGAGTCGGCGGGCGTGACCGTGCTGGCGTGCAAGTCGCGGGATGGCCGGGTCGACGTGGCCGATCTGGGCGCGCGCCTCTTCGCCCTCGACGTGACCGCGGTGCTGCTGGAAGCGGGCGGCGAGCTGGCCGGCGCCTTCGTGCAGGCAGGCCTGGTGGACCGCGTCGCCGCCTTCGTGGCCCCCACGCTGGTGGGCGGCGGGGTGGCCCCGACCCCGGTCGGCGGCCCCGGCCTCACGCTGCCCGCCGCGCTGCGCCTGACCAACGTGACCACCCGCCCGGTCGGCACGGACTGGCTCATCGAAGCCGACGTGGCTCACTGACCGCGCGACATGTTCACCGGACTCGTGGAGGAGATGGGAAAGATGGTCGCCAGGGGAAATTTGCCCGAGATCGCCATCTTGAACAACGTTTGTGCCACCTGCGCATTGGCTTCGGTTGCACTTTTGTCCAGCTCCGGGCGAAAGTGCCGGCGCAGAGTCTTGACCGATCGAATGTCAATCACGCATGCGATTTCCTCCTGCGGGGTGCCAAGAGCCGCCATCGACTTCACCGTGCGGCGCTGTTCCGGTGTCGGCATCAATCGCGGACGGGCCATGTCATTCGCA
>CAMLFJ010000165.1 GCA_946479205.1 uncultured bacterium
TGCGGAACGCGGCGGTCCCGGTGCTCACCGTGCTCGGGCTGCAGATCGGCACCCTGCTCGGGGGCGCGGTCATCACCGAATCGGTGTTCGCCTGGCCGGGCATGGGCAAGCTGGTGGTGGACGCGATCTTCTTCCGCGATTTCCCGGTGGTGCAGACCGTGCTGATCTTCTCCGCCACCATCTTCGTGCTCATCAACCTGCTGGTGGACCTGCTCTACACCGTCATCGATCCGCGGATTCGCTACTCGTGACGGACCGCGCTCTCGAGGCGGCCCCTCCGACCGGTCGCCACCGCCCCCCGAACGCGACCGCGGTGATCGGCGGGCTCCTGCTCGCGCTCGCGGTCCTGGCCAGCGTCCTCGCCCCGCTGCTCTCCTCGGCCGACCCGGTCAAGCCGCAGTTCAGCCGGCGCCTCGCCCCGCCGTGGGGACTCGGGGGCACCGCGGCCCACGTCCTCGGCACCGACAACCTCGGCCGGGACATCCTCGCGCGCCTCCTGCACGGCGGCCGGATCTCGCTCGCCCTCGCCGCGGTCTCGGTCGTCATCGCGGCCGCGGTGGGCATCGTGGTGGGCCTGGTGGCGGGCTCGGGCGGCGAGCGCGTCGACGCGATGTTCATGCGGCTGGCCGACGTGCAGCTCGCGCTGCCCGTCATCATGCTCGCGATCGCGATCGTCGCGGTGGTGGGCACGAGCCCGGCCGCGCTGGTGGGCGTCCTCGCGCTGAGCGGGTGGGTACTCTACGCGCGGACGGTCCGCGCCAACGTGCTCACGATCCGGCGCCTCGAGTACGTCGAGGCCGCCTACACCCTCGGGGCGAGCGATCTCCGGATCATCACCCGGCACATCCTGCCCAACACCCTGGCCCCGATCCTCGTGATCGGCTCGAGCCAGTTCGCCACCATGGTCCTGCTCGAGTCGGGCCTGAGCTTTCTCGGGATGGGGATCCAGGCCCCGCGACCGTCGTGGGGGCTCATGCTCTCCGAGGGCCGCGACTATCTCTCCAACGCGTGGTGGCTCGCGACGGTCCCCGGCCTCGCGATCTCGGTGGTCGTGCTCGGGGCGAACCTGCTCGGCGACGGGCTCCGGGACCTGCTGGACCCGCACGCGGGCTAGATCAGGCGCGCATCAGCGGGGCGAAGCGGGCCATGCGGTCGAGGCTCTCCGCGAGGCTCTCGCTGCGGAAGTCGAAGATGAGCTCGCTCACTCCGAGCGCCGCGAACACCCCGATGTCGTCGGCGATGGCCTGCGGGCTCCCCGAGAACGGCCGGCGCTCCGCTCCCCCGGGAACGATCTGCCCCGCGTCGTAGATCGGCGCCTTGTAGGAGATCGTCAGGGTGGAGGGATCGCGGCCCTCCGCCTCGGTCAGGCGATGGAGCTCGGCGAGCAGGGCGCGCAGCTCGGGCGGCCGCAGCGGCGCGGCCGGGTTGGCCCCCACCGGGTGCCAGCCGTCGCCCAGGCGCGCGACCCGGCGGAGCGCCGCCTTGCTGTGGCCGCCGATCCAGATCGGCGGGTGCGGCTTCTGCACCGGATGCGGCAGGCAGCGGATCGCCTCGAAGCGGTAGAACTCGCCATGGAAGGAGGCGGGATCCTGCGTCCACAGCGTCTTGAAGATCCGGATGTACTCGTCGCTCGCCGCGCCCCGCCGGTCGAAGTCGGGGGCGCCGAGGGCCTCGAACTCCTCGCGCATCCACCCCACCCCGACGCCCACCGTGACGCGCCCGCCCGAGAGCACGTCGATGGTGGCGAGCATCTTGGCGGTCACCACCGGGTTGCGGTGCGGCAGGATCATCACGCTGCTGATGAGACGCAGCGCGCGGGTCTTGCCCGCGATGAAGGCCATCAGGGAGAGCTGCTCGAGCTGGTCGCCCTGGCCGGGGAACGCGCCGCTCACCGTGTAGGGATACTTCGATCTGATCGTGACCGGGAACACGATGTGGTCGGCGATCACCACCGAGGAGAAGCCGAGCGCCTCCCCGCGCGCGACCAGCGTCTCGAGCGCCTCCGGCGTCGCGGTCTGGCCTCGGGTGGGGAGATAGAAGCCGTATCGCATGGCGCGGCCTCCTTTCGAATCGCGCCTCACCCTAGGTGCGGGCGGAGGCGATGTCAAGGCCGCGCCGCCCGGTGATATACTCGCCGCGCTCCGCCCGCCATGCCGGCGGCCGGTGGCACAGGAGGAAAGGCGCGATGAGACGGAGACGGATCTGGTCGTGGGCGACCCTGGCGCTGGCCGTGATGCTGACCGCCGGGGCGCCGAGCCTACCCGCGCAGTCGCCGAGCACGCTGGTGGTCGGGCTCGTGGCGGAGCCGGTCGGGCTCGACCCGGCCCAGGTCACCGATCTCAACTCCAGCCGCGTCGGGCGTCGGGTCGTGGAGACCCTCGTCGCCTTCGCGGACGAGTCCACCCAGATCGTGCCCGGGCTCGCGGAGTCGTGGACGATCGCCAAGGACGGGCTCACCTACACCTTCAAGCTGCGCAAGGGCATCGCCTTCCACGACGGCACCCCGTTCAACGCCCAGGCGGTGAAGTTCTCCATCGAGCGGCAGATCAACCCCGAGCATCCGGCCAACAAGCTCGGCAAGTATCCGTTCGCCGCCTACTTCTTCGGCAACGTCAAGGCGGTGGAGCCGATGGACGACAGCACGGTGCGCTTCGTCCTCAAGGAGCCCCGCGCCTCGTTCCTGGCGATCCTCGTCGCGCCGGCCGCCTCCATCGTGAGCCCGACCGCGGCGATGAAATCCGGCCAGGACTACACGGTGAGCCCGGTCGGCACCGGCCCCTTCAAGTTCGCGTCCTGGGACCGCGGGCAGCGCGTGGTGCTGGAGAAGAACCCCACCTACTGGCGCTACCCGGTCAAGGTGGACCGCGTGATCTTTCGCCCGGTCACCGAGGACCAGGCGCGGCTCACCGAGCTCCTCACCGGCGGGCTCGACCTGATCGTGGGGACCCCGCCCGACTTCGTCGCCCAGCTCGAGAACAATCCGAAGGTGACGCTCCAGAAGCAGGTGGGCGCGCACGTCTGGTACCTCGGGTTCAACAACACCAAGAAGCCCTTCGACGACAAGCGCGTCCGGCAGGCGCTGAACTACGCGGTCAACAAGGACGCGATCGTGCGCGACGTCCTGAAGGGCACCGGATCGGTCTCCAAGGGTCCGGTGCTGCCCGGCACCTGGGGTGACGAGGGCGGGCTCAAGCCATTCCCCTACGACCCGGAGCGCGCGAAGAAGCTCCTCGCCGAGGCCGGGCTGCCGAGCGGCTTCTCCACCACGCTCTGGGTGCCCGAGTCCGGTTCGGGCATGCAGTCGCCGGTGGCGATGAGCACGATCATCCAGTCGAACCTCAAGGCGGTCGGCGTCAACGTCACGCTCCAGACCATGGAGTGGGGCACGTTCCTCGCCAAGCTCCGCACCAAGGAGCAGGACATGTTCGCCCTGTCCTGGATGGCGGGCTCGGAGGATCCGGATCTCGTGATGTACCCGCTGCTGCACTCGAGCCAGTGGACGCCGGTGGGCCCGAACCGCGCCCTGTACAAGAACACCCGGTTCGACGAGGTGCTCGCCCAGGCGCGGCTCGTGACCGACCAGGCCAAGCGGGCCGAGCTCTACCGGGAAGCGCAGCGCCTGCTCCACGACGATCCGCCGTGGATCTTCATCGACCACGAGGTGCAGACCGCGGCCTTCGCCAAGCGCGTGCAGGGCTTCAAGCTGCACCCGAGCTTCGACCTGCGGGTGGAGACGATCTCGCTGAAGTAGCCGGGGGCACCCGGGCCGCCCGGTGGGTCGCTACCTCCTTCGCCGCCTGCTCCTGCTGGCGCCGGTGCTGCTGGGCGTGTCGGTCGTCGTCTTCCTCGTCCTGCATCTCTCGCCCGGCGATCCGGCCGAGATCATGCTGGGCTCGCAGGCCACCCAGGAGGACGTCGCCCGCCTGCGCGCGGCGCTCGGCCTCGACGAGCCGCTGCCGATGCAGTACGTACGCTGGATGGGGCACGTGCTCCAGGGCGACCTCGGGCGCTCCATCCGGATGCGGCAGCCGGTGCTCCCCGAGGTGTTGATCCGCTTCCGGGCCACCCTGCTGCTCACCGCCACCGCACTGCTCCTCTCCACGGTGGGCGGCGTCACGCTCGGGGTGCTCTCCGCCTCGCGCCCGAACTCGATGGTGGACCGGCTCAGCACGGTCGGATCGATCTTCGGCGCCAGCATGCCGAGCTTCTGGCTGGGCCTGGTGCTGATGGTGTGCTTCTCGCTCTGGCTCGGCTGGCTCCCCGCCTCCGGGATGTACTCCGCCCACGGCGGCGGCGGGCTGGGCGACCTGCTCGCCCACCTCGCCCTGCCCGCGATCACGCTGGCCGCCGCGTCCATGACGATCATCGCGCGGCTCACCCGCTCCACCCTGCTCGACATCCTGCGCCAGGATTTCGTGCGCACCGCGCGCGCCAAGGGCCTGGTCGAGCGCGCGGTGGTGCTCCGCCACGCCCTCCGCAACGCGCTGATCCCGACCGTGACGGTGGTCGGCGTGCAGGCCGGCTACCTGCTGGGCGGCGCCATCTTCACCGAGACCGTCTTCGCGTGGCCGGGGGTGGGCACCCTGATGATCCAGGGCATCCTCGCGCGCGACTTCCCGCTCGTGCAGGGCTGTGTGCTGGTCATCGCGCTCGTCTTCGTCTTCTTCAACCTCGCGGTGGACCTGCTCTACGCGGTGCTCGATCCCCGCATCCGGTACGAATGATCGCGCCGCCCGTGGTCCGCGCGATCCCGACCCGCCGGGCATCCCGCAATCACCTCGCGTGGGCGGCCGCGGTGGTCATCGCGGCCGCGGCCCTCGCCGGCCTGCTCGCGCCCGTCCTGCCCCTGATCGATCCCGACGCGGTGGACACCCCGAACCGGCTCCGGCCGCCCGGCGCCCCCGGGCACTGGCTCGGCACCGACGAGTTCGGCCGCGACATGCTGGCCCGCCTGGCCTGGGGTGCGCGCATCTCGCTGCTGGCCGGGGTGGGCACCGCCACCGCGTCGATGCTGATCGGGGTGCTGCTGGGCGTGCACGCGGGCTACTGGGGCGGGCGGGTGGACACGGTGGTGATGCGCCTGACCGACATCCTGATGGCGTTCCCCTACATCCTGCTCGCCATCGCCATCGTGGCCGGCCTCGGCCCCGGCCTCACCAACGCGATGGTGGCCATCGCGATCGTGGGCTTCCCGATCTACACGCGGCTGGCGCGCGGCGTCGTGCTCTCGCTGCGCGAGCGCGAGTTCGTGGAGGCGGCGCGCGCGCTCGGCAGCAGCGACCGGCTGATCCTGCGCCGCCACCTGCTCCCCCACCTGATGGCCCCGGTGGTGGTGGCGTGGAGCCTCGACGTGGGAGCCAAGATCCTCGCGACCGCGGGGCTGTCCTTCCTGGGGCTCGGCACCCAGCCGCCGACCGCGGACTGGGGGAGCATGCTCGCGACCGCGCGCACCTTCGTGATCCTGAGCCCGCACGTGGCACTGCTGCCGGGGCTGGCCATCTTCCTGGTGGTGCTGTCGCTCAACGTCCTCGGCGACGCGCTCCAGGACTACCTCGACCCGCGGATGCGCCACGGGTGAGCGCGGGCGGGGTACTAGAAGGAGGCGACCTTGAGCCGCACGAGGCCGAAGAGGCCGCGCGCGGAGCCGTCGCGGTACACCGAGTCGTCGTAGCGCTCGTACCCCGCCTGGAAGGACAGGCTGGTCGGCCCGCCAAGAAGCCGGCCGAGCCCGCACGACAGCCCGCCGCTCAGGCTCATGGTGCGCCCGTCCACGGTGCCGTCGCTGGCCTGCGAAGCGGTGTAGGCGCCGAGCGTCCAGAGGTTCCACCAGCTCGCGGGGGGCCCGTAGGACAGCAGCAGCGAGGCCGAGGTGGTATTGCTGCGCGTGGCCGACCATTCGTAGCGGTCGAGGCCGGTGCTGATCGACGGCACGATCATCAGCGCGTCGAGCGGCCGCAGCGTGAGGCGCAGATCGTGGTAGAGCATCGTCATCTGGTGATCCGGCTGCGCCACGTCGCGGCTCGTGATGTAGGTCGAGGAGGCCGAGATGTCCCAGCGCGGCGCCGCGTAGTACGCGCTGCCGGAGAGACTGTCGAAGTTCTGCTCCTCGGTGGTGCGGGGCAGACCGTCCCCGTTCAGCCACGCCCGGTCCGAATCGCCCTTGGCGTAGGTCAGCCCGAAGATCGGCCAGCCCCGCGGCGTGACCTCCGCGGTGATCGCGGTCTGGGTCCGGGTGGTGCGGGGCAGCGCCGGGTTGCGATCCACGTTGTCGGACAGGTCGGACTGCGACAGGCGCAGGCGCACGAGGCCCAGCCGCTGCGCGACCCAGAGCTCGGTGCCCTCCCGGTCCCGCTGCGACGGCGGCCCGCTCACCAGGCGCTCGAACCGCTTGCCGACCGAGCGGTACTCGGCGCCGCCCTCGAAGTCGCTGACCGAGCCCTTGAGGCCCAGGGACACCGGCTCCTCCTGCTCGTCGAGGCCCAGGCCGAAGGCGGCGCCCGGTGACACCACCGGGCCGTAGACGAGGCCGCCCCCCGGGCGCGAGGCCGCGAGGCTCGGCGGGACATAGGCGACCGCGCCGTAGGCGGTGACCTTGGCCTCCTGGGGCCCGGACACCGCGTTCGCGCCGAAGCGCATCAGGTGCCAGCGCTCGCCCCGGCCGAGCAGCACCCGGAGATCGCTCGAGTCGTCCTCGCCGGTGGACCGCAGCGTGAGGGGATCGGACTGGACCGGCGCGCCGGGCGCGTCGCGCAGCAGCACCGCGCTCATGTCGCTCAGGCCCGCGTCGTCGCGCGGGCGATCCTCGAGGGGCCGGCCCAGGCGCGAGGCGAAGAGCCACGGAGGCAGGTCGCGCGGGCGCTCCTCCACGACGGGCTCCTCCTGGCGCGGGTCGTCGAGCGACTGCGATTCGGCGGCCGCGGCGGTCGGCAGCGCGAGCGCGAGCAAGGTGGCCAGAGCGAGCAACGGGCGGGTGATGATCATGCGGGTTCCTGCGTCGTTGTACTTCCAAGTCTAGAGCGACGAGTAATTTTCCACCAAGCTTTGCCGGAGCAGCGCGGCGCACTGCGCGATGCTCGGGCATGGTCGCGCCGATCTCATCGATTTGCGGAGAAGAGACGGTGGCCCCCGCCTCGCTATTCGTCACGTGACGGTAATGGAGGCTCGATCCCGCCGCCGAAGGACGATTTCGAGTCGCGCCCGATCCGGCGAGCACCCA
>CAMLFJ010000166.1 GCA_946479205.1 uncultured bacterium
CAGGTCTCGGTGACGCCGCGGGCCCACGCGGTCACGCGGAGCACGCGCCCGTCGGTCTCCAGGATGACCGCGCCGTCGCGATCGGTGCGATAGACGCGTGCGCCGACGGCGTCGAGCCGGGCGAGCGCCTCCGCGCTCGGATGGCGGAAGGGATTGCGCGCGCCCACCGAGATCACCGCGAGACGCGGCCGCGCCCGCTCGAGAAACGGCGCGGTGGACGAGAACCGGCTGCCGTGATGCGCGACCTTGAGGACGAGGGCGCGCCCGGGGCCGGCGCGCTCCAGCAGCCGCGCCTCGCCGCCGGGGCCAATGTCACCGGTGAGCAGCAGCGACACCCCCCGCCAGTCGAGCCGCAGCACGAGGGACTGGTCGTTGGACGTCTGCCCCGGATCCGGGCCGGGGCCGAGCACGGTGATCACCGCACCGCCGAGCCACAGGCGCTGGCCGGCCGCCAGCACGCGGCGGGGCGCGCGTGAGCGGAGCAGCGCGGCGACCGTCTCCGGCGCGCCGCTCGGGGGCCGGCCGCTCTCCCAGAACTCGCCCACGTGGAAGTGGCTGAGGACGGCGGCCAGCCCGCCCGAGTGATCGCTGTCCCAGTGGGTGAGCGCCACCGCGTCGAGGCGGGCGAGCGGCCGGTTCCAGAGGAAGGGCGCGAGCACGCGCTCGCCCACGTCGAAGCGGCGGGCCCCGCCGGGGCCGCCGTCCACGAGCAGGCGCGGCCCCTCCGGCAGCTCGATGAGGGCCGCGTCGCCCTGGCCCACGTCGAGGAACGTCACGCGGAGCATCGTCTCGGTCGGGCGCAGCCACGGCCAGAGGGAGAGCGCGGTGACCAGCACGGCCAGGACGCCGACCACCGCGCGGATACGACGAGACGCGGCCATGGCGGGCGCGAGGAGGAGCGCGCCGTACCAGGCGACGGCGGCCGCCGCGGACGGCGCGGGCAGGTGGACCATGGCGGCGGGGAGCGCGGCCGCCACGAAGACGACCGCGCGCAGCGCGAGCAATACCAGCCAGAGCGCGTCGAACAGCCGCGCGGCGACGGCGCTCGACGCCAGCTCGACCAGCAGCGCCAGCATGCCGAAGGTGGTGGCGACGGCGGCGAGCGGGACCACGAGCAGGTTGGCGACCACGCCGATCAGCGAGAGCTGATTGAAGTGGGCGAGCATGAGGGGCGTGACCGCGCTCTGCGCGCCGATGCTCACCGCGACGGCCGCCGCGAGCCAGGCCGGCGCGCCGCGGGCGATCAGTCGCGCGGTGACGACCGGCCCGAGGTAGACGATGCCGGCGGTGGCCGCGAAGGAGAGCTGAAAGCCCGGCTCCCACAGATCGCCGGGGCGCCAGAGCAGCAGGGCCAGGACCGCGAGCGCCAGCGCGTTCGGGAGCTGGGACTCTCGGTCGAGCAGCAGCGCGGCGAGCAGCAGCAACCCCATCACGGTGGCGCGGAGCACGGACGGCTGACCGCCCGCGACCAGCGCGAAGCCGACGAGCACGGCCGCGGCCACGCCGGCCGCCCCGCGGCGCGGGATCCCGAGCATGGCGAGGCCGCCGAACACCGCGCCGGCGAGCAGCGCCACGTTGAAGCCCGACACCGCGAGGATGTGGTACACGCCGGCCCGCCGGAAGCTCTCGTCGATCTCGCGGGGCAGCGTGGACCGCTCGCCGAGCAGGAGGCCGGCGAGTAGCGCGGCCGAGGTCTCCGGCAGCCCCCCGGCGATGACGCCGACCGCCCACCGCTTCACCGCCACCGGCCAGGGCGGTGCGTCCGGCGTCAGCGCGGTGATCCGGTCGGCCCGGGCGTGGCCGACCAGGAGGACCCCGTCGCGACGCAGATGCGCCGGGTAATCGAAGCCGCCGGGATTCCGGAAGCCGACGGGCGGATGGAGCCGCGCGTCCACGAGCACGCGCTGGCTCTCGCCGAGCGGGAGCGCGAGCTCGCCGTAGACGGTGAGCTGGACACGGCCCGTCGCGGGCAGCCGCTCGGGCCCCGCGTGCATCGCCTCCACGTCGAGCAGGAGGCGCGTGCGGTCCACCGTCCAGCGGACCGGCTCCTCGGCGAGCCGCCCCTCGAGCGCCTGCGTTCCGATGAGCGCGCGGCGGGCCAGGTGATCGTCCGGGATCGGCGCCCCGGCGGCGCGCAGCGCGCCCAGCAGCGCCACCCCGGCCAAGACCAGGACCAGCGCGGCCCGCGGATACCGCCGGCTCGCGAGCGCGGCGACCAGCAGGACGACGGCCGCGGCCGCGAGCAGGTGCGGCGCGGGCAGGACGAGCCACGCGGCCGCGGCGATACCCGCGGTGAGGGCCGCGGCGGGCAGAAGGAGCGGCGCGGTCTCGAGCCGCCGCTCAATCACTCACGGTGACGAAGCGCCGGATTGCCGCGAGCTTCTTGGGCCCCATGCCCAGGACATAGCGGAGGGCCTCGGGTGAGTCGAAGCGTCCGCGCCGCTCACGCTCCTCGACGATGCGCTGGGCGAGGCCCGGTCCCACACCGGGCAGCGCGGCCAGCTCCGCGACGGCGGCGCGGTTGACGTCGAGCGGCTTGATCGGCGCGGGCTCGGGTGCCGCCGCCGGAGGCGGAGCCACGCGCGCGGGAGCGGGTCGAGCCGGGACCGGTGGCGTTTCACCCAGGAGCGGGATCGGCGACTCGTCGCGATCGAATCGCTCGAGCCGCGAGGCCGCGTCGGGGAAGCCGGCGCGCCATTCGCGAACGCCCAGCCCCACGAGCAGGGCGAGCGCGAGCAGGATCAGGAGTCGCAGCTGCGGCAAGGAGTAGAGCACGGCCCCACCGTCCCACGATGGTCCCCGGTTCGACCAGAGTGCTAGTCGAGATACGCCCGCGAGGGACCCCACCGCCCGGCCGTGCTACACTTTTGAGCGCTTCGAGGTGGCGCCGCCTCCCCAGCGCATCATCGAACTCACGTGCTCGAAGACCTCGTCATCCTGGTGACCATGGCCGGCCTGCTCGCCGGATCCTCGCTCTACCTCTTCTTCTGGTTGCAGCGCAAGCAGCGGCGGGCGCCCTGGCGGCGGGAGGCGGGGATCCAGGACAACCGTCGGCTCGAGCGGCGGACCTTCGTGATCGCGCTCTGCGCGGTGCTCGTTCTGGCCGCCGGCATCCTCGCCCTGCTGCTCGGCCGGCGCCCGTCCTGCGTCGAGCGGATCGTCATCATGGCCGGCGCCGCCGGGACCAAGCTCGAGTGCGCCTGCGAGCAGGGGCGCGTCGGCGTCTGCTTCGATCCCGGGCCCTAGCCCGTCGATCCGGGGGCGTCAGATCAGGCCGAAGCCGTGGCCCCGGATGAACGGGCCGAAGTTGTGGCGCTCCGGCACCGAGTACTGGCGCGCCTTGTCCTCCGACCAGCCGTAGGGCTCCGAGTATCCGAAGCGCTCGACGAAGCGCTGGTTCTCCTTCGGGGTGGCGTGCCGGGCCTCGCGCCGGGCGTCGTAGGCGGCGAGCTGCGCGGGCAGGTCCGCATCGTCGTAGCGGTCGGTGTGCACGGTCACCGCGGTCGGGAGCCGCATGCTCGTCCAGCCGGGCTGCAGGGGATAGCCCACGCAGAGGCCGGCCACCGGGAACACGCCGGGCGGCAGCTCGAGCAGCGCGGCGAGCTTCTCGACGTGGTTGCGCACCACGCTGATCGGGCAGCAGCCGAGGCCGAGCGCCTCCGCCGCGGTGATGAAGGCCTGCAGCACCAACCCCGCGTCCACCGCCGCGTTCATGAACATGTCGAGCGTGTCGTTGGGGAAGGGGCGCGTGCGCAGCTCGCTCACCCGGCGGATGCGCCGGTGGTCGCCGCAGAACACCATGAAGAGCGGGGCCAGCGCGATCCACGGCATGTCGGGGATCCAGCCGCCGATCGTGGTCTGCTTGACGCGATCGCGCACCAGCACGATGCCGACCTGCTGCAGATCGGACTTGGACGGCGCGGAGAGCGCGGCGGCCAGCGCCATCTCGAGCACGTCCTCCGGGATCGGATCGGGCTTGTAGCGGCGCTGCGTCCGGTGAGAGAGCAGCAGGGCGAGCGCGCCGTCCGCGGGTCGCTCCCGCCCGGCTCGGGTGGGCAGGCCGAAGCGCTCCTGGATCAGATCCGCGATCGTCCGGCTCACGGGGTGAGCGCCGCGCGGGTGATCGTCGTGGTCTCGCGGTTGTGCCACTCGGAGGCCGCGAACGCCTCGTTGATCTGCTCCAGCGGGTAGGTGTGCGAGAGGATGCGATTCCAGGGCCGGCTCTCGCGGGTGCGCACCAGGAAGTCGAGCGCGCGCGGGATCACCCACGGGTCGTACTGGATCACGCCCACGATCTTCTTCGAGCCCCAGACGAGCAGCGCGGGCTCGAGCTCGACCTTGGCCCCGCGGCTGATCGTGCCGATCTCCAGATAGGTCCCGCCGGAGCGGAGCATCTCGATGCCCTCCGGGATCACCCCCGGGAAGCCCACCAGGTCGCACGCCACGTCGGCGCCCACCCCGCCGGTCCACTGGCGCACCAGCTTCACGCGCTCGCGCCGGTCGGTCACCTCTTTCACGTTGATCGTGTGGTCCGCTCCGAAGGCCCGGGCCAGCTCGAGACGGCCCGGGATCTGGTCCACCACGATCACGGTCTGCGCGCCCATGTCCTTGGCCACCGCGGCCGCCTGGATGCCGAGGCCACCCGCGCCCTGGATCACCACCGAGTCGCCCTGGCGGAGCCCACTCACGTGCAGGCCGTAGAAGACTTGGGAGAGCGCGCAATTCACGCCGGCCACCGCCTCGTCGGAGAGCGAATCCGGCACCGCGAAGATCTGGCCGCGCGGCCGCAGGTAGTAGTGGTCGGCGAAGGCGCCGTGCAGGTGCGGGAACGCGCTCGGGCCGAGCGGCCGCTCGAGCTTGTTCGGGCAGGCCGCGGGCTCCTGGTGCAGGCACGCGTAGCAGCGCCCGCACGGGTAGAAGTAGGTGTAGGCGACGCGATCGCCCTCCTTGAGCGGGCGGCCGAGCGAGTCGGTCTTGACCTTGGATCCGAGCCGGGCCACGCGCCCGGTCATCTCGTGGCCGAAGATCCAGCCGTCGTCGGGCAGCCGCAGGGGCGCGTCGCCGCGCCAGAAGTGCAGATCGGAGCCGCAGATGTTGGCGTGGGACACCCGGATCAGCACGCCCTCCGGCTCGACCTCGGGGATCGGGACCGGACGGATCTCGAAGGGCTTGCCGGGCCCGAAGAACACGGCGGCGCGCGCGGTGTCGGCCATGGTCACACCCCCCGCTCGGCGCCGAGCGCGAACACGTCGTGGAGCGCGCGCACCGCCAGCTCGGTGTACTTGTCCTCGATCACGCAGGAGACCGCGATCTCGGAGGTGGAGATCATCTGGATGTTGATGCCCTCGGCGGACAGGGTCTCGAACATGCGTCCCGCGACGCCCGCGTGGCTGCGCATGCCCACGCCGACCACCGAGACCTTGGCGACCCGGTCATCCGCGGTCACGCCCTCGGCCCCGATCTCGCGGGCCAGCCCCGCCAGCACCGTCTCCGCCCGGGCGCGGTCGGCGCGCGGCAGGGTGAACGAGATGTCGGTCAGCCCGTCACGGCTGATGTTCTGCACGATCATGTCCACCACGATGTTCTGGGCCCCGAGGCCGCCGAACACGCGGGAGGCGATGCCCGGCCGGTCGGGCACGCGCAGGATCGAGACCTTGGCCTGCCCTCGATCGTGCGTGATGCCGGTCACCACCACGTCTTCCATGCTGTGATCCTCCCTGGTCACCAGCGTGCCCGGATCCGGCTTGAAGGTGGAGCGCACATGGACCGGCACGTTGTGCTTCTTGGCGAACTCGACGGAGCGGGACTGGAGCACCTTCGCCCCGAGCGCGGCCATCTCGAGCATCTCGTCGTAGGAGATGCGGGGGAGCTTGCGCGCGTCGGGTACCACGTTGGGGTCGGCGGTATAGACGCCGTCCACGTCGGTGAAGATCTCGCACACGTCCGCCTTGAGCGCGGCGGCGAGCGCCACCCCGGTGAGGTCGGAGCCACCGCGGCCGAGGGTGGTGATGTCGCCCGACTCGGTGGTGCCCTGGAAGCCCGCGACCACCGCGACCTTGCCCGCGTCGAGCGCGGCGTGGATGCGCTCGGCGGTGATGCGCTTGATGCGGGCGCGGGTGTGTCCCGCGTCGGTGACCATGCCGATCTGCGGTCCGGTGAAGGAGCAGGCGGGATGGCCGAGGGACTGGAGCGCGATCGCGAGGAGCCCGATCGTGACCTGCTCGCCGGTGGAGAGGATCATGTCCATCTCGCGCGGATCCGGCGTGTTGGTGATCGCGGCGGCCAGCGCGAGGAGCCCGTCGGTGGTCTTGCCCATCGCGGAGACCACGACGACCACGCGATGCCCGAGGCGGGCGGACTCCGCCACGCGCCGGGCCACGTTCTTGATCTTCTCGGCGTCCGCGACGGAGGAGCCACCGTACTTCTGGACGATCAACAGGCCCATGAGATCGCCATCCTACACGACGCGCGCGAGGAGTGTAAAGCCGAGGCGGACGTCAGCGCGGGTGGCGGCCGGGGCCGCTGCCGTCGTCGCGCTGCGGCCGGATCTCGCGTGGCGCCGGCGCCGACTGCCGGCGCTGCCGCATCTGCTCGCGGGCCTGCTGGCGCTGCTCCGGCGTCATGGTGCGCCACCGCTCGAGGTTGCGGTCCAGCCGCTCGCGCTGCTCGGGCGAGAGCGCCTGGTAGCGCTCGTAACGCTGCTGGATCTGCTGGCGCCGGTCCGGCGGGAGCTGCTGGTAGCGCTCGTAGGCGCGCTCGAGCTCGCGCTTGCGGTCGTCGGGGAGCTGGTTCCAGCGCTCGAAGTCCTGCATGACCCGCGCGCGCTCGCTCGGCGGCATCTGCCGGAACCGCTGGAGGTTCTGGCGCGCGGCCCGGCGCTCCTCGGGGTTGAGGCCCTTCCAGTGCCGGTAGTTCTCGAGCGCGCGCTCGCGCTGGTCCGGCGTCATGGTGCGCCAGCGCTCCAGGTTGCGCTCGGCCGCCGCGCGCTCCTCGGGCGACAGCCGCTCGAGGCCCTGGATGGGCCCGCCCGCGGGTGGCGGCGGGGGCGGCGCCTGGGCGAAGGCGGGGACGGAGACGGCGAGCCACAGCGCCGAGCCCACCACGAGCGCGAGCAGGCGGGTCACTTCACGCCTCGGGGCGGCGGTGGGGGCGGGGGCGACGCGGCGGGGCCCGGTCCGTTCGCGAGCTCCTGCGCGTGCTGGCTCTCGAGCAT
>CAMLFJ010000167.1 GCA_946479205.1 uncultured bacterium
GCCGAGGAGCACGATGTCCGGGGCCGGCCGCGGCGGCGCGTCCGGCGCGGCGCCGCCGGGCGCGCCGGGCCCGCGCACGAAGGGCCGCAGGAGCCACCGGGCGATGCCGTCGTTGCCGGTGATCAGATAGGGCGAGAGGAGTGAGGTCAGGATCATCGCGGTGAGCACCACCGCGCTCACCTGCTCCGAGACGTGGCCGTACCCCGCCCCGAGGGTCAGGATCACGAGCGAGAACTCGCTGATCTGGGCGAGGTTCAGCGCGGTCACCGTCCCCGCGTAGAGACCGTCCCCGAGCACGTAGGCCGTCGGCACCACCGAGAGCGCGCGGCTCACCAGCACGAACCCCACGATGAGCAGCGCCTGCCCGAGGACGTCTCCGCTCGGCACCGGCACCTTCAGGCCGAGCGCCACGAAGAAGAGGGTGACGAAGAAGTCGCGCACCCCGGTGACCTTGGAGATCACGTCGGCCCCGTAGGGAAACGCGGAGATGCTCACCCCCGCGATCAGGGCGCCCATCTCGCGCGAGAGGCCGAGCTGGTTGGCGACGCCCGCGAGGCCGAAGCACCACGCCACCGAGGTGATCAGGACCAGCTCGGGACGGCGCGCGGAGGCCTCGAGCAGCGGGGCCAGGAGGTAGCGGCTGGCCAGGAACGCGACGCCGACCAGCACCGCGCCGCCCGCGATGGACTGGGCGATCCGGAGGACGCCCGGCTCGGCGAGGCTCGGCTGCACCGCCATGAAGAGGATGGCCCAGATGTCCTGGACCACCAGGACGCCCAGGGTGAGCCGTCCCGAGAGGAGCTTGAGCTCGAACTTCTCGCGCAGCAGCTTGACCACGATCAGCGTCGAGCTCAGCGACATCACGATCGCGAGGTAGACGAGATCGAAGCGGCCCCCCGCCACCCGGTAGCCGAGCCAGGCGAAGAAGGCCAGGCCCAGGAGGGCGTTGATCACGAACTGGCCGACGCCCAGCGCCAGCATGGAGCGCCCCAGGCGCTGGAGCTCCCGCAGGTCGATCTCGAGCCCGATGATGAAGAGGAGCAGGATCAGGCCGATCTCGGAGATCAGCTCGATGCTGTCCGCGTCGGTGACGAGGCCGAACCCCATCTGGGGGCTCAGCAGGATCCCCCCCGCGATGTAGCCCAGGAGCAGCGGCTGCCGCAGCAGCCGGGCCACGTGCCCCAGGATCGCCGCGAACATGATCCCGAGGGCGATGTCGCGGAGCAGGGTCACGTCGTGCGGCACGGGTGCGGGCACCTCGGTCTTGGGATAGAATCGGTCGCCGTATCCTAACCAACTTTGGCAGGTTCCGAGGAGGAACTCGTGGAGCGACGCACACTCGGCAAGAGCTCGCTGGCCGTTTCCGCGGTCGGCCTCGGCTGCATGTCCATGTCCAACGTCTACGGCAAGGGTGACGAGGCGGAGTGCATCGCGGTCGTCCACAAGGCCCTCGACCTCGGCGTGAACTTCCTCGACTCCTCCGACGCGTACGGCTTCGGGCAGAACGAGGACCTCCTGGGCCGGGCCCTGCGCGGGCACCGTGACCAGGTCGTCCTCGCCACCAAGTTCGGCAACCTCCGCAACCCGGACGGCACCGCGGGGGTCAACGGCCGCCCCGAGTACGTGACCCAGGCCTGCGACGCGAGCCTGAAGCGCCTGGGGGTCAGCACCATCGACCTCTACCTCCAGCACCGGGTGGACCCGAGCGTCCCGATCGAGGAGACGGTGGGCGCGATGTCGCGCCTGGTGGAGGCGGGCAAGGTGCGCTTCATCGGGCTGTCGGAGGCGTCTCCCGCGACGGTGCGCCGCGCCCACGCGGTGTACCCGATCACCGCGCTGCAGTCCGAGTTCTCCCTGCTCTACCGCGTGGAGGCCGAGGAGACGCTGCCGACCCTGCGCGAGCTGGGCATCTCCTTCATGGCCTACTCGCCGCTCGGCCGCAGCCTGCTCACCGGGCGCACCCGCTCCGCCGCGGAGATCCCCTCGGACGATCGCCGGCGCGATCACCCGCGCTTCCAGGAGGAGAACCTCCAGAAGAACCTCGCCCTCCTGAAGCCGCTCGACGACATGGCCAGGAAGAAAGGCTGCACGCCCGGGCAGCTCGCGCTGGCCTGGCTGCTCGCGCGGGGCCGGGACATCGTGCCGATCCCGGGCACCAAGCGGAAGGAGCGGCTCGAGGAGAACGCGGCCGCCGCGGACGTGCGCCTCACGCCGGACGAGGTCGCCACCCTCCAGGACGCCATCCCCACCGGCGCCGCGGCGGGTGAGCGCTACCCGGTGCCCGCGATGAAGTCGGTCTACATCTAGGCCTCCGCGCCCGTGGGAGACTGGCTCGAGACGTACCGCGGCACCGTCTTCAGCTGGGAGGTGGATCCCAACGACCACCTGACGGTGGCGTACTATTTCGCCCGCATCGCCGACGCGGGCGCGGGGCTGCTGGCCGCGGTCGGCCTGACCGCGGCGGCCGCCCGCACCACCGACGCGTTCGTCCGCTACCAGCGCGAGCTGCGGGTGGGCGACATCATGCACATGGAGAGCGGCGTGATCGGGCTCACGCCCGACGCGCTCGTGCTCGGGCACAAGCTCTTCGACTCCGGCGCGGGCGCGCTCTGCACCACCGTGGAGCAGCGCGTGCGTCTCTCCGTCCCGCTGACCGCCGGGACACGGCGCGCCGCGGAGGCGCGTCAGGTCGACTGGGACGGCCCGGCCCGCGAGCGGCGCGCGCGGCCCGCCGGCCTCGCGGGGTTCCGGGACAGCGCGCGCGACACGGTCAAGCCGGCCGAGGCGGACGTCGGGGGCGGCGCCGCGCTCTCGCATTACATCCATCGCTTCTCGGCGGCCAACGGCCACGCCATCGCCGCCTTCGGCATGACCCCGGCCTACATGCGCGCGGAGCACCGCGGCTTCTCCACGTTCGAGTTCCAGCTCGAGCTCGGCGGTCCGCTCCGGCCGGGCGACGGCGTGAGGGTGCGATCCGGGGTGCTCCACGTCGGCAACTCGTCGCTCCGGCTCCTGCACGTGATGACGCGGGAGCCGGGCGACGAGGTGGTGGCCACGCTCGAGCAGTCCGGCGTGCACTTCGACCAGGACGCCCGCCGGCCCGCCCCGCTCCCCGACGCCCTGCGCGAGCGCGCGCGGACCCTGCTCCTCAAGACCGCCTGATGCAGCTGAAGCTGGGGCTGTTCTCGATGACCACCGGGCCGTGCACCTACCCCGACGGCGCGGCCCGCGTCGCGCGCGCGGCGGAGGCGGCCGGCTTCGACTCGCTCTGGGGCGGCGAGCACGTGGTGCTGCCGGACCCGCGGGTGCCCCCGTCGCCGCTCGAGCCGGAGGCTCGCATCATGGACCCGGTGGTGACCCTCGCCTTCGTGGCCGCGCACACCACGCGTATCCGCCTCGGCACCGGCATCATCATCCTGCCCCAGCGCAACCCGCTGGTCCTGGCCAAGCAGCTCGCCTCGCTCGACGTGCTCTCCGGCGGGCGCCTGATCTTCGGCGTGGGCGTGGGCTATCTCGAGCCCGAGTTCCGCGCGCTCGGCATCCCGTTCGAGCACCGCGGCCCGGTGACCGACGACTACCTGGCCGCGCTCCGGGTGATCTGGAGCGAGGCGCGGCCCGCGTATCGCGGCCGCTTCGTGAGCTTCGACGGCGTGCAGGCGCATCCCCAGCCCACCCAGCAGCCCGGGCCGCCGCTCGTGGTGGGCGGGCACACCGACGCCGCGTTCCGGCGGGCGGTGGAGCAGGGAAACGGCTGGTATGGCTTCGCCCTCGACGAAGCCGGCGCGCAGCGGTGTCTCGCCGGGCTACGGCAGGCGGCCGAGCGTCACGAGCGGCCGGCCGCGCTGGGCCCGCTCGAGGTCAGCGTCACCCCGCGCCCGACCCGGGGCGGCGAGGCGATGGACCGCGCGAGCGCGGAGCGCTTCGCCGCGCTCGGGGTCCACCGCCTCATCCTGATGCCGCCGCGCTCGCTCGACGCGGGCGGGCTCGAGCGGTTCGTCGAGAAGACCGCGCGCGAGCTGCGGTAGGGAATCGGCGGCCGCGGGGGCCCGGCTCTCGGACTAGGTCAGCGCCAGCTCCCGGTACCCGTCGGCGGCCACCCGGTCGCACCACTCGCGATACTCCGGCGCGGTGCCGCTGTAGCGGGCGATGATGCGGACCTGCTTGCCCTCGACGTTCGAGTTCACGCCGGTCATCCAGGAATCGACCTCGTTGGAGAGCAGGCCCTCGCCCTTCTTCCGGACGAAGCCGGTCCACTCGACCACCGCCTCGGGCCGGGCGTCCGCCGAGGTGAGGCCGCGCGCCCCCATGTAGCCGAGCAGATCGCGGATCCATTCGACGTTGTACTCGATGCTGCGCGGGATGTTGCCGAGCGCGGTGTGCGGACCCATCACCATGAACAGGTTCGGGAAGCCGTCGACCATCACGCCGACGAAGGTCGAGGGGCCGCCCCGCCACCGGTCCCGGAGCCGCTGCCCGCCCTGCCCGCGGATATCGATGCGGTCGAAGCTGCCGGTGATGGCGTCGAAGCCGGTCGCGTAGACGATGACGTCGAACTCGAACTCCCGCCCCGTCGTCCGGAGACCCTGCGGGGTGATCCGCTCGATCGGGGTCTCGAGGATGCTGACCAGCTCGACGTTCGGCTGGTTGTAGACCTCGTAGTAGTGAGTCTCCTGGGGAACACGGCGGGTGCCGAAGCCGTGGTCCTTCGGGATCAGCATCTCCGCGACCTTCGGGTTCACGACCCGCTGGCGGATCTTGTCCGCCACGAAATCGGAGATGAGCTTGTTCGCCTCCCGGTCGATCAGGATGTCGCGAAAATTGCCCTGCCAGATGCCGAAGCCGGCCGATGCGTAGAGCTTCTCCCAGAACGCCCGGCGCACCTCCTCGCTGACCTCGAACGTGCCGCGCGGGTCGATGGTGTGCACGAAGCAGGCGGCGGTCTCCTGGCATCGCTTGAAGAGCGCGGGGTAGCCCGCCCGGATCTCGTCCATCTCCTCCCGGGCGATCGGCCGGTTGTGCAGCGGCGTGCACCAATTCGGGCGGCGCTGGAAGACGGTCAGGCGGCCGGCGGTCTTGGCGATCTCCTGGATCGCCTGCACGCCGGTCGCGCCGGTCCCGATCACGGCCACCCGCTTCCCGGTGAAGTCGACGGGATGCTTGGGCCAGAGACCGGTGTGATACGCCTCGCCCGCGAAGTCACCGATGCCTTCGAGGCGCGGCATGGTGGGGGCGGAGAGCGGGCCGACCGCGGTGACCAGGTAGCGGGCGCGGTGGCGGCTGCCGTCCTCCAGGGCGATCTCCCACGCGGTCGTGGACTCGTCCCAGACCGCCGACGTCACCCGGCTCTTGAGCTGGATGTCCCGGCGCAGGTCGAACTTGTCGGCGACGTAGTTGAGGTAGCGCTCGGTCTCCGGCTGGGACGCGAAGTGCTCGGCCCAGTCCCATTCGTCCAGCAGCTCCTGGCTGAAGGAGTAGCCGTAGGAATAGCTCTCGGAATCGAAGCGGCAGCCCGGATACCGATTCCAGTACCACGTGCCGCCCACGCCGGTCCCGGCCTCGAACACCCGGACCTTCTGGCCGATCTCCCGCAGGCGATGGAGCTGGTAGAGACCGGAGATGCCCGCCCCGATGACGATCGTGTCGTGGTCCAGGCCCCGGGTCGAGCGCGGGCGAGTCGAGGCGGCCGGCGCGGTGGCCATGAACGCGAGTATACCGCGCCGACGAGGCCGGGCCGTGGAGGGCGAGCGCGCCGGGCTAGTTCGCGCGCACGGGACGGCCCCACTCGATCGCGAAGCCCACGCCGGGCCAGCCGGGATTCTCGTGGTCGCCGCCGACTCGCGAGCCCACCGCCGGGTTCGGCGCGCTCCAGCCCGCGACACCCGCACGCCCCGACCCGGTTTCCTTCGACAGCGGCGCGATGAAGTTGGGGCGATCCGGCAGCGCGGGGCGCTGCGGCTGCAGATCACGTTCCGGAACCGCCGGGCCCATGCGCTCGCGCGCGGGCGGGGCCGCCTTGAGGTCCATCGACTGAGCGGCGGCGCTCAGTGGGAGTGTCGTCATCAACGGTGCAGCGACGAGCAGCACCACGATCGTTCCCTTGAGCATGGTCGGCGTTCCTCCTTCATGCTTTGGCTTCATGCCTTTGGCTTCATGCCTTTGGCTTCATGCCTTTGGCTTCATGCCTTTGGACGCACAGGGCATGCCGGATGGTTCCCGGTCGGAATCGTCAACCGGGACGACGACTTAGCGCGGGGCTCCTCGGGGGGCCCCGCGGGAACCGGAAGAATCGACCTCGTAATTCTTACCCCTTCACGAGGCCCGGCAAGGCGCTTATCATGGCGGCACTTCACCGCTCACCCTCGAAGGAGAAGGCCAATGACCGCCATCACTCAGTCGGTTGATCTCGATCGCCGCGGCCGGGTGGCCGTGCTCACCGTGAACAATCCGCCGGTCAACGCGCTGAGCCAGCACGTGCGCCAGGGCCTGCGGGACGGCTTGAAGCAGGCCGCCGCCGATGCGGGCGTCGCGGCGATCGTGATCACGTGCGCGGGGCGCACGTTCATCGCGGGCGCCGACATCACCGAGTTCGGCAAGCCGCCGAAGGAGCCGGGGCTTCACGAGGTGCTCGACCTGATCGAGAGCTCGCCCAAGCCGGTGGTGGCTGCGATCCACGGCACCGCGCTCGGCGGCGGCCTCGAGGTGACGCTGGCCTGCCACTACCGCGTGGGCGTGAAGGCCGCGCGCTTCGGCCTGCCCGAGGTCAAGCTCGGCCTCCTGCCCGGCGCGGGCGGCACCCAGCGGCTACCCCGCGTGGTCGGCGTGCCGAAGGCGCTCTCGATGATCGTGAGCGGCGATCCGATCGGCGCCGACGAGGCGCTCAAGGCCGGGCTCATCGACGAGATCGTGGACGGCGACCTCACCGCGGCGGGCGTGGCCTTCGCGGAGAAGGTCGTGGCCGAGAAGCGACCGCTCAAGAAGATCCGCGATCTCGACGACAAGATCGCGGCGGTGCGCGGCAAGCCCGAGGTGTTCGCGGAATTCCGCAAGTCGGTGGCGCGCCAGACCCGCGGCTTCCGCGCGCCCGAGAACTGCATCAGAGCCGTTGAGGCGGCGGTCAATCTCCCGTTCGACCAGGGCATGAAGCGCGAGCGCGAGCTCTTCCAGGAGCTGATCACCTCGCCCGAGTCCAAGGCCCAGCGCTACTTCTTCTT
>CAMLFJ010000168.1 GCA_946479205.1 uncultured bacterium
GCTCTCCACCTGGAAGTACCGGCGGTGCAGCTCCACGCCGGGCCGGTAGCCGGCGGCGCGCCCGTAGGAGACGGCGGGCGCCTCGATGACCAGGCAGCCCCGCGCCCGGCAGCGCCGGGCGAACTCGAGGCAGAGCCGCGACTTGCCCACCCCCACGTCGCCCACCATCGCCACGACCTGCCCGGTGCCCCCCAGCATCGCGTCGATCGCCTCGTCGAGGCGCGCCAGCTCCGTCTCGCGCCCCACGAGCGGCGAGCGCGCGCGGGGCGAGGCCGCGTCGAGGCGCGAGCGGATCGGCACCGCGCCGCTGATCTCGTGCACGTCGACCGGCGCCTGCAGGCCGCGCACCGGCACCGGCCCGAGGGCCCGCGCGGCCACGCGGCCCCGCACCAGCGCGAGGGTGTGCTCGGTGGCCAGGATCGAGGCGGGCTTGGCCATCTGCTCCATGCGCGCGGCCAGGTGCACGGTCTGGCCCACCGCGGTGTAGGTGAACGAGAGATCGCTGCCGATGGAGCGCGCCACCACTTCGCCGGAGTTGAGACCGACCCGGATCTGCAGCGGCAGGCCGAGCGAGCGCTGCAGCTCGTCGCCGAGCGCGAGCATCTGCGCCTGCATGCGCAGGGCCGCGTAGCAGGCCCGCACCGCGTGGTCCTCGTGGGCGAGCGGCGCACCGAAGAGCGCCATGATGCCCTCCCCCATCACCTGGTTGACCGTGCCTTCGTAGCGATGCACCGCTTCCATCATCAGCTCGCGCACCTGGTCGATGACCGGGCCGATCTCCTCGGGATCGCGGTCGCCGACCGCCTCGATCATCCCGTGGATGCCCGCGAAGAGCACGGTGACCTGCTTGCGCTCGCCCTCGAGCGCCTCGCGGGAGTCGAGGATGCGCTGGGCCAGGTGCGGCGGGGTGTAGACGCCGGGCGAGGCGAAGCGGGCGGGCCCGCCCGAGTCGAGCCGGCTCCCGCACGCGGGACAGAATCGCGCGCCGTCGGGGGCGGCGTTCGCGCAGCGGGGGCACGGCTGGCTCATCGCGATGCCGCCCAGTCTACCATCGCGCTCGGGGACGGCTTGCGCGCGAGCGTGGTGGTGAAGGACGTCGAGTACCGCGCGGCCGGCGAGCGCTGACCCGGCCTAGAGAGCCGGAGAGCGGACGTGCTCGGGGCGGACGCCGACCCCGACCAGCCGGGCGGGCAGGCGCTGCAGGAACGGGTAGCGCGCCAGCAGCCTGATCGCGAGCGGCGGGGTGAGCCGAGCCTGGCCACCCTGCAGGGCGCGGGTGATGACGCGCCGCTGGACCAGCACCTGCAGTCGCTGGGTGACGCGGGGCGCCCACCGCCGGCGCGCCTGCACGCGGCGGAGCTGCGCGATGGTCGGCGGGCCCGCGCGGAGCGGCCGCCAGAGCAGGTTGGCGGCGGCCACCGCGTCCTGGATGGCCAGGTTGATACCGACGCCGCCGACCGGCGACATGGCGTGCGCGGCGTCGCCGATGCAGAGCAGCCCCGATCGAGACCACTCGCGCAGACGATCGACCTTGACGGTGAGCAGCTTGACGTCCTCCCAGTCGCGGATCTCCCGCACCCGATCGACGGCCCACGGCGCGAGCTTGGCCACCTCGGCCCGGAACGCGTCGAGGCCGCGCCGCCGCACGTCTTCCGCGGAACCCTTGGGGATCACGTAGCCGCACTGCCAGTGCTCCCCGCGGTTGATCAGAACGAAGATCCGGCCGATGTCGAAGCGTCCCATGGTGGTGTCCGGGTCCTGCGGCCGGCGCGAGAGCCGGAACCAGAATACGTCCATGGGCGCGCCCAGGTCCTCCACCGCGAGCCCGGCCCGTTCCCGGAGGACAGAGGAGCGCCCGTCCGCGGCCACCACCAGGTCGGCCCGCACCTCGAGCGGTCCGGCCGGCGTGACCACGCGCACCCCGACGACCCGGCCCGCGTCCTCGATCAGGTCCACGGCCTCGGCCCGCATCTCGAGCTGAAAGGTCGGAAAAGTTTTCGCGCGGCGGACCAGGAAGTCGAGAAAGTCCCACTGCGGCATCATCGCGATGAACTTGCAGCGGGTCGGCAGGTGCGAGAAGTCGGCGATCGTGACCGGAAAGTCCCCGAACTGGGCGGCCAGCCGGGCCAACTCTTGATGCGGCAGCCGCAGGAACTCGTCCAGGATCCCGAGCTCGCGCATCAGCTCGAGGGTGGAGGGATGGATGGTATCGCCGCGGAAGTCCCGCAGGAAGTCCGCGTGCTTCTCCAGCACCAGCACGGACACCCCGGCCCGGGCCAGGAGCAGGCCCAGCATCATGCCGGCGGGCCCGCCGCCCACGATGCAGCAGCGGACCGTCCTCGACGAGGCGGCCATCGGCGGCCGGATGCTAGAATACCCGGGTCCGGGAGGCGGGAACCCGGAGCGAACGGCGACGATTTAGGTTAGGATCACGCAATGACCAATCCGAATACATCGCAGGTCAGAGTATATCGCGCGGCGGACGCGCCGGCAGGCGCGCTCGCGGGCGAATCGGTCGCGGTGCTGGGCTACGGGCATCTGGGCCGCACCGCCGCGCTCAACCTGCGCGACTCCGGTGCGAAGGTCCGCATCGGCAATCGCGAGGACGAGTACGCGGAGCAGGCGCGCGCGGAGGGCTTCGAGGTGGTGCCGATCACCACCGCGGCGGTCGACGACGTGGTCTACGTGCTGCTGCCGGACGAGGTCATCCCCTCCCTGTTCGATTCGGAGATCGCGCCCGTGCTGCGACCGGGCAGCGCGATCGCGTTCGGGTCGGGCTACAGCCTGGCCTTCGGCCTCATCCACCCGCCCGAGACGATCGACGTGCTGCTGGTGGCGCCGCGCATGGCGGGCAGCACCGCGCGGAACCGCTACCTCGAGGGCCAGGGCTTCTGGGCCTGCGTGGGGGTGGAGGCCAACCGCAGCGGGCGGGCCGAGCAGCGCATGCTCGGGCTCGCCGACGGCATGGGCGTGCTCCGCGCCGGCGCGGTCCAGATGTCGGCCAAGGTCGAGGGCACCCTCGATCTCTTCATCGAGCAGACGGTGGGCTCGGTGCTCGGCATGGCGATCATGATGGCCTTCGAGGTCGCCCGCGACGCGGGGATCCCCGCGGAGGCGCTGGTGCTCGAGATGTACATGTCGGGCGAGATGGAGGCGGTCTTCCAGGCCTTCCGCGAGAGCGGCTTCTTCCGGGCCTCCGAGGATCACGGGCCCACCGCGGTGTTCGGCGGCATCACCCGCTCGCTCGAGATGGACCGCGAGGCCATGGCCGAGAGCTTCCGCAAGACCCTCGAGGACATCAAGAGCGGGGGCTTCGCCCAGCGCTTCCAGGACGAGGCCCGGAACGGCTATCCGATGCTGGAGTTCGCGCGGGCCATGATGCACGGCGGCTCGCCGATCACCGAGGCGGAGGACCGCATCCGACACCTGACGTCGCCGGATTCGTCCGGCACCAGCCCAGGAGGGTCAGCATGAGCTTCGCCCTGCGCGTCCTCGCCGTCATCGCGTTCGTCTTGGCCACGCTCGGCGTCGCCAGCCCGGTGCTGCTGACGCCGCTCGGGCTCGCGCTCTGGTGCGCTTCCACGCTGCCTCTGGGGGGCGGCTTCCGCCTGGGCTAGCCACACCCGCCGCGCCTCGGGCCGAGCGGCGTCAGGGCTGAAGCCGCGTCGCCCGCCACGAGCCGCCGGTGAAACCCGCCTCCGCGGGCTGCAGCGCCCGCGCCCACACCGCGCGGTCGTGGGCGCGCCCCGGCTGCCCGGCCCATAGCTCCACCCGCTCCGCCCACACCCGGTAGCCCCCCCAGCGCTTGGGGCGCGGCACCCCCGCGCCGTGCGTCTGCTTCGTCGCCTCGATCTTCTCGAGGAACGCGCGCCGCGAGGCGATGGGCCGGCTCTGATCACTCGCCGCCGCGGCCACCCGCGCGTCGAGGGGCCGCGTGCTCCAGTACCGGTCCGAGTCGGCGTCGGGCGCGTGCGTGACCGGCCCTTCCACTCGGACCTGCCGCTCGAACACGTCCCAGTGGAAGACGAGCGCCGCGCGAGGATTCGCGGCCAGGGCCAGGCCCTTCGTGCTCTCGCGATCCGAGTAGAAGACCAGCCAACCCAGCCCCACGTCGAAGCCCCGGCAGATGACCATCCGGACGGTCGGGCGGCCATCGGCGTCCACGGTGGCCAGGGCCATCGCGGTCGGGGCCTTCATCACGGGCCTGGCCTCCTCGAGCCATTGCGCGAGGAGCGGGAGCGGATCGACGGGCAAGATCTCCGGGAGGGGCTCGCTCATGTCGCGTAGCCTATCACCTCACCTCGGGCTCTCCGTCCGACGCGCGCGGCGCCGCTTGACGCGCTCCCGGTGAAGCGTCCGCGCGCGGGCGAGCAGGCTCACCGCCAGCCAGAGCGCGATCACGGCCAGGGGCACCGCGATGACCCGCGGCCAGATCAGGGCGAGGAGGCCCAGCACGAGGAGCACGAGCCCGGCGACGCCCATGATCCGGGCCTCGGCCGGCCCGAGCGCGCGGCGCCCCGTCATGGCCGCGCCCACCGCGCTCCCGATGCTGACCGCGCCCGCGGCCGCCCGGCCGGCGCTGCCCCGCCGCCGGGCCGGGCGGCGCGGGGTCGCCGCGCTCTTCACGACGCGCGCCCGGTCGGTCAGGGTGATCTCGGTGGCCCGCCCGAGGTCGTCGAGGTACATCTCCTCCATCCGGGCCGCAAACCGCTCATCCTCCACCGCGACGTCCAGCTCCCAGTTGCCGATCCAGGACTGGAGATTCAGGTTCGTGGACCCGACCCGGGCCCAGCGCCCGTCCGCCACCGCGGTCTTCGCGTGGAGCATCGTGCCGTTCCACTCGTAAACCCGCACCCCCGCCTCGAGCAGGGGCCGGTAGCCCGCGCGCGACAGCCCGCGCAGGATCCAGATGTCGGTCGCGCCCGGCACGAGGAGCCGCACGTCGACGCCGTCGCGCGCCGCGGCCCGGAGCGACTGCACGTAGGCGGTCGTCCCGACGAAGTAGGCGTCGGTGAGCCAGAGCGTCCGCCGCGCGGCCGCCGCGATGACCTGGTCGAGGCGATAGAGCTCGGCGGTACCCGGCATGCTCGCGATGACCCGCACCGAGACGTCGCCCGCCGCGGCCATCGATTCCCGCGCCGGCGCCTCCGCGGCGGGCAGCGCGTGGCCGGTGAGCGCCCACATCCGGGCGAACGCCCGCTCCAGGTCCGCCACCGCGGGGCCCCGGACGCCGATTCCGGTATCGCGCCAGGGCTCGATGCCCCGCGCGGGATCGCCCACCCAGTGGCGCCCGACGCAGAGACCGGTGACGAAGCCGATCTGTCCGTCCACCGCCAGCATCTTGCGATGGTCGCGCGAGAGCCAGGTCACCGCGCTCGCCAGGCTCGGCGGATTGAAGCAGCGGACCTCCACGCCGGCCGCCCGCAGCTGCCGCCAGAATCGGCGCGAGGTCTTGCCGACCGCGCCCAGCCAGTCGTAGATGAGCCGCACCCGCACCCCCGCGCGGGCCCGGGCCGCGAGCGCCTGCGCGAACTGCTCCCCGATCTCGTCATCGTGAATGATGTAGCTCTCGAAGTGGATCGTGCGTCGGGCCGCTTCGATCGCCGCGAGCCAGGCCGGGTAGTTCTGGGCCGCATCCTTGAGCAGGGTCACGTCGTTGCCCGGAACGAGCGGCACCCCCGACGCACGCGCGAAGGCGTGCTCGATCAGGGCGAACGCGGAACGCGACTCGTCGCCGGCGGAGGGCTCCCGGCTGAGCTGGTGGGTCAGGAGACTATCCGAGGGAGTCGGCCGCGAACGCGCGGACCCATCGGGCCATCTCGGCCACCTCGTCCGGCCGGATTGCCTCGGGCCGGCCCTGGTCCGCGTTGGCCCGGATGCCGGCCATGGCGACGATGCGTTCCTGCACGCGCGTGCTGTAGGCTCCCACCTTGGCCAGGTCGGCATTGAGGCCGTCCATCGTGGCCTTCGACGGCTGCACGATCCCGTGCAACTCGCACAATTTCGTCAGCGCCCGCTCGAGCACCGCCCCGGTCAGTGATGCCGCGGCGACGTGGTGACCGGCCTCGAGCAGGGACTCCGCCTGGTCGATGATGCTGCCGAGCACGGTGGCCTCGATGACGTGACGGAACTCGAAGAGACGGCTCTCCCGGAAGTCATCCGCGGCGGCCAAGAGCACACCCTGAAGGCGCGGCACGTACGCGGCGGGCTGATCGATCCTCGCGAGCTCCAGCACCGCCCGGTAGTGCTCGGAGCCTTCGCCGCAGACGCGCCGGATGAGGTTCCTCGCCCGGAGCATCGCCTCCGCCGACCGGATCCGATTGGGGAACTTCTGCTTGGCGTCGGACAGGAGAGCATCGCAGAAGGCGATGAGCCCTTCGAAATCCCGGAGGACGACCTCGCGGATGGGCAGAGAATCGCTCATTCCGGCCCCATCTTATTTCCATCGGGCCGGATCCCCGGCGGCATTTTGGGGGCGCTCCGCGGAGGAGCGGGCCCCTGTTACGAAACTGCGCGAGAAATCACGGAAACCAGGCCGGCCGACGAGGCGATTGCGACCGGATCCTCGTGCTCGCGCCTGGGGGCTCCTGATCTGCTACACTCCCGCCCACGGCCGCCTGCGGAGAAGGCAGAGCGTGCCTCCGGGAAGATCGGGGGATCGTGCTGCGTGGGCTGGCCGTTCTCATGCGCATCCTTCGGCGAACCCAGGCGTGCCCTGCATGCGGGCGGCCTATTCCCAGGAGCGCCGTTAAATGCCTCTCCTGCGCGACGTGGCTCTCACCCCCGCGATGACCCTGATAGCCCTCCTCACACTTGCCGCTCTCACCTTTAGCGTCCTCGCGGGCGTGATCGAGGGACTAGGGGCCAGGAGAAGCCGACGTCGGCTTCAGCGAAAGGCCTCGCCGCTCCTCCATCCGTTGCCGAATCACGGGGTGGCCCGTCGTGTCCGCCAGCCACTCGCCGGGCGCGCGCTCCATTACGTCCGGCTGTTCCTGGGATTCTTGCTCGCGACGTACGTCGGCCTCCTGTTGGTGAAAGCGGTATACGTCGTCGTCGCGCGCTGGTTCTAGAGGGCGCCTCGCCGGCGATGCTCGGGAAGATGTGGAAGCCGCTGAGGGATTAATGGTAGGCGGGGGGAGGATCGAACTCCCGACCCCGGCCTTGTAAGGGCCGTGCTCTCCCAGCTGAGCTACCCGCCTATCGT
>CAMLFJ010000169.1 GCA_946479205.1 uncultured bacterium
CGGAGACCTGATGAAGAGAGACGCATGACATCCGCATGCATTCCCGCGAAGCTGACCGGAGGTTGACTACGCCGCCGACGACTTCTCCACGGCCTCCAGCCGCTCCACCGGCTTCATCATCAGCTTGAGCACGACCGGCAGGACGATCAGCGCGGCCACGAGCCCGCAGGCCGAGCCCAGGGTCAGCAGGAGGCCCAGGCTGAAGATGCCCTGGTGGGTGGCGATCATGAGGCTGCCGAAGCCCACCATGGTGGTGATGCCGTTCAGCGCGACGCCGAGCACCGCGCTGCGGGCGACGAGCGGCCCGCCGTGGGTGCGGCCCTCCAGGTGGCTCAGGATCACGTTGAGGCCGAACTCGGCGGCGGTGCCGATGATCAGCGGCAGGCCCCAGATATTGGCCAGGTTGAACTTGATGCCGAAGACCTGCATCAGCCCGATCGTCCACAGGACACCCAGCACCATCGGCACCAGACCGAGCATGCTCTCGCGAAGACGCCGGATCATGAGGATGCTGAGCCCGCCCACGAGGACGAAGGCGTACAGGCTCCCGGTGAGGTAGGCGCGCTCCATCAGCACGGTCGCCTCGTAGGTGATGATGGGCGGGCCGGTGACGTCGGGATCCACCGTGCGCAGGTCGCGCACGAACTGGGCCGCGCCCGCCTTCTCCCAGATGTCCACCTTGGGGTGGATCTGGATGAGGAAGCGGCCGTTCTCCCCGATGAACTTGCGCCGCAGCTCCTCCGGGACGTCCTTGATGGTCACCGAGGTCGGGTTGAGGTTGCGCTGCAGGCTGTAGAACTTGCTCACGAAGTCGCGGTAGAGCTGGGCCTGCAGGTAGTTGAACGCGGCCTCCGCCGAGTCGCGGTTGCTGCGCGCGAGCAGGCGCTGTACCGCGATCGTCTTGTCGCGCACCACCCGGATCTCCGCGGGCAGCTTGGCCCCCGCCTCGACCGCGACCACGTCGAACCGCCGCTTGATGTCGGCGAGTGCCTGCTTGAGCCGGTCGAGGTCCACCGGGCTCGAGCGGCCCACGCGGATCGGGGCCACCAGGGGCGCGAAGCTCTTGATCAGGGCGATCTTCTCGGCCTGGTCGTCCGGGATCACCCGCAGGACCGAGTCGGTCTCGGAGACCGACGGCAGCTTCTCGAAGGCGGCCTGCTTGGCCCGCAGCTCCTCCAGCGACGAGGCGGAGGACAGTCCATTGAAGCCGGAGCGGCCCGTACTCGCGAGGATGCGGCGCTCCCAGGCGACCGACTCGGTGCCCCGGGCCTGCAGGTTGAGCACGTTGTAGTCGAAGCCCACCCGGGGCACCGCCCAGATCGACAGCGCGGTGAGCAGGCCCGCGCCGATGAGGACGGTGCGGGGATAGGTCACGAGGCGGTCCAGGAGCGGCACCCGGATGCGCTCGAGCTGGTGCGCGCGCGGCCGGCGGCCCCGCGGGCGGTCCGCGTGGTGGCGGTCCACGAACACCAGGATCGCGGGGAAGAGCGTCATCATGCCGACCCAGGCGATCAGGATCGCGATGCCCGCGATGAAGCCCAGCTCCTGGATTCCCCGGAAATCGGTGAGCATGAGGACGAAGAACGTGCCGGCCGCGGTCAGCGCTCCCGCCAGCATCCCGGGGCCGGTGCGGGCGGCGGTGAGCTCGAGCGCCTCGAGGAGGCTCCGGCCCAGGAAGATCTCCTCCTCGTAGCGGAAGAGATAGTAGATGCCGTAGTCGATCCCGATGCCGACCACGATGGAGATGAACATCACCGAGAAGAGGGTGAGGTGTCCCACCGTGAGGGTGACCACGCCCATGGACCAGGCCAGGGTCACCGCGAGCACCCCCAGCATCAGCAGCGGCTTGCCGACCCGCACGAAGGCCAGGGTCATGACCAGCAGCGTGAGGGCGAAGGCGAGGACGTCGGAGATGCTGCTGTCGTGGAAGGCCGCGGTCATCTCGTCGTTGGACAGGGCCGGGGCCCCGGTCACGCCCGCCTGCACGTTCGGGAAGGCGGGCCGCAGCCGGGCGACCGTCTCCCGGATCGTCTCGATGGCGGCCTGGTCGCCCATGAAGCTGCCCTTCTCGCTGGGCGGGGTCTCGACCAGGATGAACAGGAGGCTCTTGTCATCGGAGAGGAAGTAGCCCGCGTCGTCGGGCGGGTCCTCGCCGAAGGAGAAGAGGGTGCCCCAGGGCGAGCGGTAGGGCCCGGGCCGCTCCAGCCGGCTCGCCATCTGGTCCAGGAGGACGCGCAGGAAGCGCGTGTCCACCGGCAGGTCCTTGTCCTGGAGCCCGATGTCGAAGAGGTTCGACACGAAGGCGGCCGCCATCTGGGTGTTCACGCCCTCGAGCAGGCGGGCCAGGCTCGGGTCGCCTGCGAAGCTCTCCATGAACTCCTGGTGGTCGAAGATCTTGTCGCGGATCTCCCGCAGATCAGGGGTCGAGAGGTAGAGGAGCTGCCGGCCCTCGAAGCGCTTCGGATCGATGCGGTAGGCGACCCGCTCGAACTTGACCTTCGCCTGCTTCAGCTCCTCGGTGAGGCGGGCCGCGTAGGCGCGCGCGCCCTCGAAGGAGCCCGCCTCCACCACCACCACGATGTCCTCGAGCTCGCCGAACTCCTTGGCGTACTCCGCGTAGCGGAGGACGTAGCCCGCGTCCTGGGGGAGGAGCGCGCGGGTGGAGGTCTTGAAGGTGAGCGCGTGCGTGGTATAGGCGATCGCGACCGCCGCGAGCAGGAGAGAGATCCCCACCGTGACCGCGGGCCGGCGGCAGGACAGGCGCACCAGCCGGCGGAGCACGCGGCCGGTGCGGGAGATCGCGATCATGAAGCGGGTACGACGGCGGCGCGGCTACTCGGCGCCGTTGATGAACGTTTCCAGGCGCGTGTGCGCCACCTCGTCGGACCACTGCTCCGGCGGAGACTTCATCAGGTAGGCCGAGGGCGCGAGCAGGGCCCCCTTGATACCGCGGTCCATGGCGATCTTGCAGGAGCGGATCGCGTCGATGACCACCCCCGCCGAGTTGGGCGAATCCCACACCTCGAGCTTCAGCTCGACGTTGATCGGCTGGTCCCCGAAGCTGCGGCCCTCCAGGCGGATGTGCGCCCACTTGCGGTCCTCGAGCCACGGCACGTAGTCGCTCGGGCCGATGTGGATGTTGTCGTCGGCCATGTCGTGGGCGAGCTGGGAGCGGACCGCGTCCGTCTTGGAGATCTTCTTGGAGTGCAGGCGCTCGCGCTCCAGCATGTTGTAGAAGTCGGTGTTGCCGCCCACGTTGAGCTGGCTGGTGCGCTCGAGCCGCACGCCGCGGTCCATGAAGAGCTTGGTCAGGATGCGGTGGATGATGGTGGCGCCCACCTGGGACTTCACGTCGTCGCCCACCACCGGCAGCCCGCGATCCTCGAAGCGGCGGCGCCAGTACTCCTCCCGGGCGATGAACACCGGGATGCAGTTGACGAAGCCGCAGCCCGCGTCGAGCACCTGCTCGACGTACCACTTGGTCGCCATCTCGCTGCCCACCGGCAGGAAGTTGACCACCACGTCGGTGCGGGTCTCCCGCAGGATGCTCTTGATGTCCGCGGTGCTGCCGGGGGCCTTGGTGATGATCTGGGACAGGTAGTGCCCCAGGCCGTCGTGGGTCATGCCCCGCTGCACGGGCACCCCGAGCCGGGGGACCTCCTGGAAGCGAACGGTGTTGTTGGGCTTGGCCGCGATGGCCTCGCCCAGGTCCAGACCCACCTTGTTGGCGTCGATGTCGAAGGCGGCCACGAACTCGATATCCCCGACGTGATAGCCGCCCAGCCGGGGCCGCATGAGGCCCGGGATGAAGCCATCGTCGGGCACACCCTTGTAGTAGTGGACGCCCTGGACGAGGGCGGATGCGCAGTTACCGACGCCGACCACCGCGACGCGAACAGATCCCACGGCCGCCTCCTCTACGATTCGTCGCCGCGACATGCGGCGGCGCGACAAGACCCACAGAGTCTACCATGGGGTCCCAGCGCCGGCCGCAGACCTAGGCCGGCGGAGGCTCGCCGGGATGCCGCATCGTCGCGCGTCCGGAGACGCCCAGGGCCAGGAACCCCACGACGGCCCACGTGATCTCACGCACCCGCCGCACCAGCACGTAGGAGAGGCCGGCGGCCGCGCTCAGGCCGAAGGCCTCGAAGAAGACCACGTAGCCGCCCTCGAGGGCCCCGAGCGAGGCGGGCACCATGAAGCTGGCGAACTTCACGCCGCTCGCGAAGGATTCGATGATCAGGACGATGCCGAAGGGCGCCGGGGTCCCGAGCAGAGCCAGCACCAGGTAGATCTCGAGCCCTCCGGTGGCCCAGGCCACCCCGTGCACGACCGCGGAGGCGACGAGACTCCGCCCGCGCCGCCGGTAGAGGACGGCCAGCGCGCGGTCCAGGTCCCCCAGGCCCTGCTCGAAGCGCTCGGTGCCGCCGACCCCCGCGCGCTTGGCGAGCCGCCCGAGCAGCCGGCCCCCGCCGCCCAGCGCGCCGCTGGCCTGCACGAGCGCGAAGCCGCCGATCGCGAGCACCTCCACCACCAGCAGGCCGGTCATGACCGGCAGCAGCCGCCCCGGCGGCGGGGCCGCGAGGGACCTGGCCGCGAGGAGGCCGAGCGCGAGGAAGATCACCTGGCCGGCCACCACCGTGGTCTTGTCCGCGATCACCGACACGAAGCCGTCGAGCAGGGGGAGCCGCGGCCGCAGCAGGTACGCCTTGAGCGGATCGCCGCCCACCGACATCGTGGGCGTGGCCAGGCTCACCGCCTCGCCGGCCAGGCGCGCGCGGAAGAGGAGGAGGAACGGCACCGGGATGGGCAACAGCAGCCGCCACGCCAGCGTGTCCACCGCGGCGGCCAGCGTGTAGGGGAACGCGAGCACGAGGGGCAGCCGCCAGCCGAGCGTGACGAAGGAGGACCAGATCGCGGCGGGCCCGATCTGCGCCACCAGGTAGCCCACCAGGGCCAGGCCGGTGAGCACCAGCAGCGGACGGAACCAGCGGGACACTAGGGGCGCGGCCTCCAGAGACGCGTGAGGCAGCCCAGCCAGTAGACCTGCGAGCCCACCGCCACGAGCGCCGCGACGAGAAAGACGAGCGAGGGCGCGAGCCAGCGCAGGGTCGCGAAGTAGAGCAGCACGAGATAGAACAGGTCCCGGTTGGCGATGTGGGTGAGGAGGCCGCCGACGGTGGGGCCGACCTCGATCTCGCGCGGCAGGTAGCGCGCGAACACCGCGCTCAGGGTCACCCCGATCGCGCCCGCGAGCCCGACCAGGGACGTGAGCCACCCGCCGGAACTGACCCCGATGCCGAGCACGATGCCCGCGTGGATGATCGTGTCGATCGTCCAATCGAGATTCGCCCCGAGGCGTGATTCCTGGAACGTGAGCCGGGCGATCTCGCCGTCCGCGTGGTCCACGATGCTGGCGACCGCGTACAGCAGCGCGCCGAGCCAGGCGCTCGCCACGGTCGCGTGCCAGAAGCACCAGATGGCCACCAGGCCGATCGCCAGGCTCGAGAGGCTCACCTGGTTCGGGGTCACCGGCGTGCGGACCAGGAGCCGGCTGATCCAGCGCGAGCAGTGCCGGTGCAGGTACCGATCCACGCCGGAGTCCACCGCGATGCCGAGCGTCGCCTCGAGGGCCGCTTCCGCGCGGGGCAGATCCGAGGGGGCGTGCACCGCGACGTAGGGGCCCGCGGGCTCGCGGGCCTCGGCCCCCGCTTCGGCCAGCCGCCGGGCGAGCAACGCACCGACGGCCCCCCCCGCCGCGAGGTCCGGCCACAGCGCGGCGACCAGCGGGGCGGGGACCAGCGCGACCGGAGCCGGCCCCGCCGCCGACGGGGCCAGCACCGCGCCGCAGGGCGCCGGCGCGGCGAGGAGTGGGCCGAGCGCGGCGACGTGGATCAGCGCGGAGGCGGGGAGGAGCAGCCACGGGGCCGGGTCCGCCGCGGGCGCGGGGGCGCCCGGCATGAGCCAGCGCACCGCGGCGGCCAGCGCGGGCATCCGGGCCAGCGCGCGCTCGACCGCCGGGTCGCGCAGCGTCGAGGGCACCGCGATGAGGGCCGCGCCGGCGCGGAGCGCCGCCACCATCGCGCGCACGGTGAGGGTGCGCCCGGAGACGGCGGCGGCGGCTAGTGGCCGCGCCGTGTCGTCCGGGAGATAGAGGAGGGCGCGGACCACATCAGCGCCCGAGACTCTCGATCTTCGGAAGGATCTGCGTCTCGGCACGGCGCAGGTCCGCCGCGAAGTCTACCTCCGTCCACGGCAACCCGGTGACGTCGACCCAGCCGACCGGTACGCGCGCGAGGAGCCGGTGCAGCGCGTCCTCGTACTCGTTGGCCCCGTCGGTCTCCCGGATGGACTCCTCCATGAGGCGGATGTACTCCGGCGCATGAGCCGCGCCGCACTTGAAGAACCCGATGCCCTCGCCGATCATGTCCCAGGCCTCCGGCACGAACTTCTTGCCGAGCGCGATGACCCGATCGCCGACCGCGTAGAGCTTGACCTCCTCGCCGGTGTCCTGGAAGCCGCGGTCGAGCAGGAGCGCGCTCGGCGCGGGCGCGGCTATGAGGCGGGTGAGGAAGCGCTCGGGGAAGAGCACGTCCGCGTCCATGATCAGGGTGGGGCCGCTCCGCATGGTCTCGCGGGCGTGCCAGAGCGACAGGATCGACCCCTTCTGGTACGCGGGATTCTCGACGTAGCTGATCCGCATCGCCCCCCGCGACGACCCCGCGGCGCGACGCACCTGGTCCTGACAGTGGCCGACCACCAGCACCGACTCCTCGACGCCGGACGCCGCGAGGCTCTCCAGCATGCGATCGAGCAGGGAGCGGCCGCCCACCGGCAGCAGGGCCTTGTGGGTGGCATCGGTCAGCGGGGCGAGCCGGCGGGCCACCCCGGCCGCCAGGATGACGGCCTTCACCGCGGCGTCCTCGTGGACGTGGCGGCGTCGAAGCCGGAGCGGAACCGATCGCGGGTGGCGATGAGGCTCGAGATCATCGAGCAGGGCACCCCGGTGAAGAAGTCGTAGCCCTGCGCTTCCAGCAGTGCCGCGAGCGCGGCGCCGGTCACGGCTTCTTCTTCTTGTCCTCGGCGAGCAGCTCGTCCTGTTTGTTCCGGAGCTTGGAGACCAGCTCGTTGTAGGACGAGGTCTGGATGATCTTGTTGAACTGGGTCCGGTAGCTCGACACGAGGCTGACG
>CAMLFJ010000170.1 GCA_946479205.1 uncultured bacterium
AACTCGCTGCCCACCACCACGCGATCGGACGCGTCCACGACCCGCTTCTCGATCAGCCGGTTGAGCGGGCTCGGATCGAGGTGGTGGTGGTGCGACACCACGGGAACGTTCAGGCGGTACCGTCGACGGGCCGCGAGCGCGGACGGGCCGATGTAGCGCAGCGAATGCACCCGGAGCAGATCGAAGCCCACCGCCTCGTGCACGCGCCGGATGGCCCCGGGCACCACGAACGGGGCCACGTACCAGCGCAGACCGCGGCCGATGCCGAATCGGTGGACCGTCCAGTTCGGCACGTCCGACGGGTGGGGCTTTCCGCGGGCCAGGATGATCTCGAGCCGCACCCCGGCCCGGCCCAGCCGCTCGAGCAGCTCCCGCTCGTAGGTCTCGCCCCCCGAGGTGGTCTCGGGCGCGATGCCGCAGTGGGGCGTGCAGATCCTCACGCGCGCCTCACGAGGCGGGCGGCCGCTCGGCCACGATGAGATAGCCGCCCACGAAGGCGGCGAAGTCGGACGCGCGGGCGCGGGGCGAGGCGTCGAGCCGCGTGAGGAGATCGAGGAGCGGAAAGCCGCAGTAGCCGGCCCAGCGCAGCGGGCGCGGCGCGTGCTGCACCAGGAAGCGCAGCATGCCCGCCAGATGCGTGAAGTAGCCGCCCTGCTCGGCGATGGTCACCGGCTTGAGCTCCGCGTCGGCGAGGAGGCGCTCCCACATGCTGCGGGTGTAGCGGGAATAGTCGCCCGGATCGCCGTGCAGGCGCTCCAGGAAGGGCACCGTGATCACCAGGTGCCCGCCGGGACGGAGTACGCGACGGCACTCGGCGAGCGCCCGGGGCACGTCCGGCACGTGCTCGAGCAGCTCGGTGGCCTTGATCGCGTCGAAGGCGGCGTCACGGAACGGCAGCGCCTGCACGTCGGCGCCCACGTGGGCCCCGTTCGCGCGATCGAGGTCGGCCACGATCCAGCGGGCCGCCGGCGGCGGGCGAAAGGCGCCGCGCCGGCGGGCGCCGCCCACGTCCAGCACCCGCCCGGTGAAGTGCACGGACGCGGCGGCCAGATCCGTGTCCACGCGCTTGCGCCGGTAGGACACGCCCAGGTAGTACGCGAGTCCCCGGCTCACGCGGCGATCGCCTCGCGATAGACCTCGAGCAGGGCGGTCACGAGGCGCTCCTCGTCGAAGGCGGTCTGCGCGCGCTCGGCCGCGGCCCGGCCCATGCGGGCGCGCCGCTCGGGATCGTGGAGCAGCTCGATCACCGCCTTGGCGAGCGCTTCCGGATCCAGCCGCGGCACGAGCAGGCCGGTCACGCCGTGCTCGACCGCCTCGGGCGTCCCGCCGACCGCGGTCGCCACCACCGGGCGGCCGATGCGCATGACCTCCAGCAGCACGCGGCTCAGCGGCTCGGGCCACACCGAGGGCACCACCACCACGTCGGCGGCGCGATAGAGCGCGAACAGCTCGGCCTGCGGCAGCACGCCCAGCGCGCGGAGGTCCGGCCGCGCCGGGATCGGGAGGTCCCCCTTCCCCGCGAGGGAGAACCGGACCCCCGGCACCGCCGCGGCGATCCGGTCGAGCGACTCCAGCAACACCGGCGTGCCCTTCCCGATCGAGAGCTTGCCCGCGTAGAGCACCAGGGGGCCGGTCCCGACCCCGAGCCTTTCGCGCGCGGTCCGGGCTTCCGCGTCCGACGGCACCGGCACCGGAGGCGGCAGATTCGGGACCACGCGAGCGCGCGACCCCAGCAAACGGGTCGGGTACACGTCGAGGATGCCCTGGCTCACCCCGATCAGGCGGGCCACCCGCTTCATCGCCTGCTGCCGGATCCGGTTGTCGATCCACGCGGCGACCGCGGCCACGCGCACCCGCGCGCGCCCGAGCCCGCCGAGCCCGGCGGTGTAGTGGGCCAGGTGATAGGGCAGGCACTTGCCGAGATATTGCGCGGTCGTGCAGTCGAACCGATCCCACGGCTCGAACACGGTGCAGTGGCCGAGCGGACACAGCAGCCCCAGATCGCGGATCGTGGCCAGCACCGGACGCCCGAGGCTTCGACCGGCGAGCCAGCAGGCCACCACCGCCGCCTTGCCCTGGGCGTGGATGATCTCGGCCCCCGCCGCGCGGGCCGCGCGTCGCACGTGCCAGGCGAAGTAGAGATGGAACAGCGGGTTGCGGTGCGCGAGGAAGCGGGCTTCGCCCTGGCCGGGACGGAGCGTCACCGGAAACGGCACGCGGATGATCGTGGCGCCGTCGCGCTCCTCGCGCGCCGCCGCGCCGTAGTTGGGCGTCACCACCGTCACGCGATGGCCGCGCCGCACGAGCGCGGCCGCCCAGGCCGCGGTGCTCCACTCGGCCCCGCCGGGGGCGAAGGGCGGATAGTACTCCGACGCGAACAGAACGGACGTCATGGCTTCCGCGCCACCACCTCGATGAACGGCGAGATGCCGGAGAGGCGGTAGTAGAGCCCGATCGGCACGCGCAACGGCCCCCGCGACTCGCGCGGCGGCGCGTCGTCGTGAAAGCGCAGATCGCGCAGGCCCGCGCGCGCGAAGGCGCGACGTATCCCTCCGGGCGTGAGCCGCCGCAGGGTCGCGAGATACTCGCTCGGGCGACCCCGGGCCCGTAGGTAGAGCCGTCCGAGCGCGGCGGGCAGGAACGGCGCCCAGAGCAGCTTGTAGTGGCCCTCGTACCAGGACCAGGCATTGGGCGTGTGCACGTAGATGAGGCCGCCGCGACGGGTCACCCGCACCATCTCCGCCACCGACTCCTCGACCGATTCCACGTGCTCGATCGAGGAGAAGCAGTACACGACGTCGAACGTGCCGTCCGGGAAGGGCAGCCGCTCGGCGGCCGCGCGGACGAAGGCACCCCCGCCCTTCTCCTGCTTGAGCGCGCAGATCGCGATGGCCTCCGCGTCGGCGTCCACTCCGACCGGGCGGGCGCCGGCCTCCTCCACCACCAGATTGAATCCGCCCGTGCCGCAGCCGACGTTGAGGAGGCGGCCGCGCACATCCCCGCCCAGCAGCCGCCGTAGTCGATCGAGCCGCCCGCGCTCCTGCCGCTCCTCGTCCTCGCGGAGCCCGACCAGCACCGCCCAGTCGGGGATTCCCAGGACGTCGCGGTAGTAGCGGGTGTAGTAGCACCGGACGCGGTCGCGCAGCTCGACGGCGCGGCTCACGAAAGCCGCTGTACGACCGCGTCCACGACGTCCTGCCGCTCCTCCGGCGTGATCCCGACCGAGCAGGGCAACGAGAGCCCGCGCGCGTAGAGCCGCTCCGCGACCGACACCGGGCCGGTCTGGGCGCGCTGGAACGCGGGCTGCAGATGCAGCGGGCGCCAGAGCGGCCGCGCCTGGATGCCGGCCGCGTTCAGTTCGCGGATCAGGGCCCGGACATCGCGGCACCGGCCCTCGTCGAGCAGGATCGAGGCCATCCAGTACGTCGAGCGGGCCCACGCGGTCTCCACGAACGGATGCACGCCGTCGAGCCGACCGAGGGCGCCGGTGTAGAAGGCGGCGGTGGCCCGCTTGTCCTCGACGAAGCCGTCGATCTGCTCGAGCTGGGCCACCCCGAGGGCCGCGTGCAGGTTGCTCAGGCGGTAGTTGAAGCCGATCTCGTCGTGGATGAACTCGAGCGCGTCGCCCCGCGCCTGGGTCGTGAGCCCGCGCACGCAGGCCGCCATCGCCTCGTCGCGCGCGAGCACCATGCCGCCCGCCCCGGTGGTGATGATCTTGTTGCCGTTGAACGAGAGGCACCCGGCCAGGCCGTCGGCGCCGACCGGACGGCCGCGATAGCACGCGCCGAGTGCCTCGGCCGAGTCCTCCACCACCGCCATCGGATAGCGCCGGGCCAGCGCGAGCAGCGGATCGAGATCGCAGGGGTGGCCGTAGAGATGCACCGGAAGCAGCGCGCGGACCGTCCGGCCGCTGCGCCGATTCACCACGCGCCCGTCCCTCACGTCGCACTCCCCGTCCAGGAACTCGGCCACACGCACCGGATCGAGGCCCCACGAAACGTCCTCGGAGTCCAGGAACACCGGATGCGCGCCGCAGTACGCCACCGCGTTGGCGGTGGCCACGAAGGTGAACGTCGGCACCAGCACCTCGTCGCCCGCGGTGACACCGGCCGCGAGGAGGGCCACGTGGATCGCGGCGGTGCCGTTGACGGTGGCCACCGCGTGCGGCACGCCAACGTACTGCGCGATCTCCCGTTCGAAGCGGTCCACGAACGCGCCCGCGGAGGACACCCAGTTGGTGTCGAGGCACTCCTTGACGTACTTCCACTCGTTCCCGGCCAGATGCGGGACCGCGTTCGGGATGACGCGCCGGGGCGCGGTCACCGGCCGGCTCCCTCGTGCGCGGACCACTCGCGGTACCAGGCGAAGGTCTCGGCCACCCCCGCCTCGAGCGAGACCTTGGGGGCGAAGCCGGTCAGGGCGCGGAGACGGCCGATGTCGGGGCAGCGGCGCGCCACCGAGCCGGGCGGCGCGGGCCGGTTCTCGACCCGGGGCGCGAAGCGCGCGGTGCGCAGGATCAGGTCCGCCAGCTCGCCGATCTGGGTCTCCTCCGCGTCGTTCCCGATGTTCACGACCTGGCCCCACGCCGCCTCGGTGGCGAGCAGCCGCGTCATCGCCTCGAGCGCGTCGGCCACGTGGCAGAAGGCGCGGCGCTGCTCCGCGCCGAACAGCCGGAACGGATCCTCGCGGCGGAGCGCGCGCAGCGACAGCTCGGGAATGACGTGGTCCGCGCCCATGCGCGGGCCGTAGACATTGTGGAAGCGCCCGATCACCGCGCGGAGCCCGCGGGCGCGCGCGGTGTGGATCACCGCCGCCTCGCCCAGGATCTTGCTCGCCGCGTAGGCGAAGCGGGGCGCGGCCACGTCGGGCACCCCGAGCGGTACCGCCTCGGGCGTCGGCACCGGGACGTGCCCGGCCGCGACGCCGCCCGCGTACGTCTCGCTGGTGGACGCGAAGAAGAGCACCTCGCCGCGACCGGGCATCCAGTCGAGGAGATGGAGCAGGGCGAGCGTGTTCACCCGGACCACCCGCGCCGGGTCCGTCTCGACGTTGCGCACCCCGACCACCGCGGCCAGCATGTAGACCTGGTCCCAGTCGCGCGGCAGCGCGTCGAGGGCGCCGGCGCGCGTGAGGTCGGCCTCGACGAAGCGGACGTTGGGTCGGGCGGCCAGGCTCTCGATCGCGGCGTCGCGACGGCCGCGCGAGAGATCGTCGACGAGGGTCAGCGCATGCCCCTCGGCGGCCAGGCGCGCGGCGAGGTGGCCGCCGATGAAGCCCGCGCCGCCCAGGACCAGGATCCTAGCCATACCCGATGCCCGCGTAGCGCACGCCCGCCCGCCGCGCCGCCTCCTCGTCCAGGATCCGCCAGGAGTCGAACAGCACCGCGGGACGGCGCATCGCGGCGAGCCGAGCGGGCAGGTCCAGCTTGGCGTACTCCGGATGGTTGGTGATGACGAGCACCGCGTCCGCGCCGTCCCAGGCCGCCTCCGCGCCGACCGGGGTGGCGCCCAGGCCGCGGATGACGTCCGGCGCCACCAGGTAGTCGTGGCCCCGCAGGTCGAATCCCGCCGCGCGGAAGATCGGCAGCATCGCGTGGATGGGCGCGCCGCGCATGTCGTCGGTCGGCGGCCAGCCCTTGTAGGCCCAGCCCAGGACCGCGAGCCGGGCCCCCTCCGCGCGGCCGCGGCTCTCGCGGATCAGGGCCACGAGCCGCTCGGCCACCCGGAGCGGCAGGTGCTCGTTGAGCCCGCGCGCCTGGCCGACCAGCCAGGGCGTGTAGCCCGCCGCGCGCGCGGCGCTCATCAGGATGTACGGGTCCTTCGAGAGGCAGCCGCCCCCGACGTAGCCGGGCCTGGCCAGATCCGGCCGCGGATAGTCGAGGTTGGCGGCGCGGATGATTTCCAGCGGATCGAGGCGCCACTGCTCGGCCATCAGCGCGACCTCGTTGCCGTAGGAGTAGATCAGGTCGGTGTGGCAGTTGTTGACCAGCTTCACGAGCTCCGCGGCCTCGAGCGATCCGACCGGGACGATGCGGCGCGTGACGCGCGAGAACAGCGCGGCCGCCGCGTCGCGGCTCGCCGCGTCCACGCCGCCCACCACCTGCGGCAGCTCCTCCAGCTCGCGCAGGGCCTGCCCCTGGATGGTCCGCTCCGGGGCGAAGGCCAGGCGGGCCCCCGCGCCCCAGCGACCGGTCAGCTCCGGCAGCACCACGCTGCGGCTCGCTCCCACCGGGACCGTGGAGCGGACGATCACGAGGGTGTCGGGCGCGCAGCGCTCGGCCACGTGGCGGGCCGCTGCGCGCAGGTTCTCCAGCTCGGGCGCGTGCGTCGCCGGGTTGGTGGGCGTCGAGACACAGATCATGACCGCGTCGACCCCCTCCGCCGGCAGCTCCCGCCCGACGAGCAGGCGCTCGCCGAGAAACGCGGCGAGCCCTTCCTCGACCCCGGGCTCGAAGAGGTGCGCGCGGCCTTCCGAGAGGGCGGCGAGCACCGCGGGCGAGGCGTCCACCCCGTAAACCGTGAACCCCTTGCGGGCCAGCGTGACCGCCATGGTGAGACCGACATAGCCCATGCCCACCACCCCGATCGTGTGCATGCGCGCCTAGTCCAGCAGCCCTTCGGCGATGTCGCGATCGGCCTTGCGCAGATCGTCGTGACGGCCCACGTCGAGCCAGTACTCGCGGATCAGGTGGGCGGCGACCGGATGGTCGCGCTCGAGGCAGGCGCGGATCAGGTCGGTGGCGTCGAAGTACTGCCCGGACGGGATCAGGTCGATGAGCGAGGGCTCGAGCATGTAGATCCCGGCGTTGATCGGGAACTCCTTCCTCGGCTTCTCCTCCACCCGGCTGATGCGGGTGCCCTGCAGGGTGAACTCCCCGTACGGGATGTCCACCTGATGGAGCGAGACGCCCACCGTCATCCGGGCCCGCTGGGCGCGATGGAACTCCCACATCGCGCGAAAGTCACACTTGGTGAGGATGTCGCCGTTGATGACGAAGAACGGGTCGATCGGCCGCGGCCGCAGGAGGGTCAGGGCGCCGATGGTGCCGAGCCGCTCGGGCTCGTCCAGGTAGGAGAGCCGCACCCCGAAGCGGGCGCCGTCGCCGAGCTGGGCCCGGATCATGTCGGACTTGTGGTGCACCGCCACCGCCACGTCCTCCACTCCGCACCGCGCGAGCCGCTCGAT
>CAMLFJ010000171.1 GCA_946479205.1 uncultured bacterium
CCGCGAGGAGCACCGGATGCCGGCGCGCCATCTCCGCGGCCACGTCCCAGGGAATCACCGGCCGCGCCTCCCCCTCACTCCAGCGCGCGGGCGAGTCGAGCAGGAACGCGGCGACGTGGTAGGCGGCCATGCGGTCGAGGTCGGCGGCCCCCGCGATCTTGAGGGTCTTGATCACGGGCAGCCGGAAGTCGTGCAGGTCCTCGGGGGCCTCGTCGCCGTGGAACTGCAGCGCACCGAGCCCGCACTGCTCGGCGATCGCCTTCACGTGGCCAGGGGCGTGGTCCCAGAAGATTCCCACCGGCGTCACGAAGGGCGGCAGGGCCGCCACGATCCGGGCCGCCGTCTCGGGAGTGACGTAGCGCGGGGTCCCCTCCACGAAGTTGAGGCCGATGGCATCGGCGCCCACGGCCACGCATAGCTGGGCGTCGTCCAGATTGGTCACGCCGCAGATCTTGATCCTCATCGCAGCGACAGCTCGCGCACCTTCGCGGCCACGTCGACAGCCCGCAGGAGGGTCTCCCCCACCAGCACCGCGCGGGCGCCCGCGGCCACCACCGCCTCCACGTCGGCGCCGCTCGCGAGCCCGCTCTCGCTCACGGTCAGCGGGCCGGGCGGGATCTGGGGCAGCAGGCGGAGCGAGGGGTCGAGGCTCGTGGTAAGCGTCTGCAGGTCGCGGTTGTTGACCCCGATCACCGGCGCGCCGAGCCGCAGGGCGCGATCGAGCTCGCCCGCGGTATGCACCTCCATGAGGGTGGCGAGCCCGGCGCCCTTGGCCGCGTGAAGCAGATCGCGCAGCGCCGCGTCGTCGAGCGCGGCCACGATCAGCAGCACCGCGTCGGCGCCGGCCGCGCGCGCCTCCCAGAGCTGGTACTCGTCCACGATGAACTCCTTCCGGAGCACCGGAACGGCGACGGCGGCCCGCACGTTGACGAGGTCGTCGAGGCTCCCGTGGAAGTAGCGGGCGTCGGTGAGCACCGACACCGCGGCCGCGCCCGCCCCCGCGTAGATCCCCGCCTGGGCGACCGGATCGAGATCGGCGCGGAAGAGCCCCCGGGACGGCGAGCCCCGCTTGACCTCCGCGATCAGACGCACGCGCTCGCCCGGCGCGGGACGGAGGGCCGCTTCGAAGTCGCGCGCGGGAGCGAGCCCGCGGCAGGCCGCGATCAGGTCCGGGAGAGGACGGCGGGGCTTGAGCTCGGCCAGCTCCGAGCGCTTGTGGGCGACGATCTCATCGAGGACGCCCATGCGGCTAGTAGTCGCCGCGCAGCCCGTGATCCCGCCCCGTGATGTCGATGCGCGCCATCTGCTCCATCACGTACTCGCGCAGCGTGCGCGGCGGCGGCAGGTCGCGCACGAGGCGGCCCCCCGCGATCAGCGGCTTCAGCAGCGCCTCCGCGGCCCGGCCGTCGGGCCCGACCGGCGCGGGGGCACCGGCCGGGAGCACCATGTTCTGCACCGCGCCCGGGAACCGCCACACCTGCTTGGCCCCGGAGCGCTTGCCGCGCTTGGCCATCGGCTCCCCCTCGATCTCCATGATGTCGAGCGCGAAGGAGAGCACCGGGGCGTTGGCGATCGAGGTACCGACCCCGTAGCCATCGACCAGGGGGTTCAGCCGGAGGATCTCGTACTCGTCGATGCCGCCCGAGGCCAGGATCTTCACGTGGTTGAAGCCGCGGAGGTCGAGCTCCCAGCGCACCTCCTCGAGGATCTTGAAGAAGTCGCCGCGGCGCGAGGACGGCGTGTCGAGGCGCACCGCGTAGAGATCACGGCCGAGGGCGCGGGCCACCCGGATCGCCTCGAACTTCTCGTCCTGGAGCGTGTCGATGAGCGCCACCCGCCGCACCTTGGGGTCGATGACGTCGTGGAAGGCCCGGAGCGCCTCCACCGTGTCGCCGAAGAGGAGCACGAGCGCGTGGGGGATGGTCCCGGTGGGATCGGCGTCGATCAGCTCGGCGGACTTGGTGACCGCGACGCCGTCGCAGCCGCCCACGAAGGCGTTGCGCTCGATCATGGGAGCCAGCGCAGGGTGCATGCGCCGCGCCCCGAAGGAGATCACCTGGCGATCGCCCGCGGCGCGCTTGCAGCGCGCGGCCTTGGTGGCGATCCCCGAGGCCTGGCAGAGGAAACCGAGGAGCGCGGTCTCGTACTTCGCCCACTCGGGATAGACGCCCTCGATGAGGAGCACGGTGTCCTCGGGACCGAAGAGGGTGCCCTCGTCCATCGCCCAGACGTCGACGGGCAGCCCCTCGAGCAGCGCGGCCGCCTCCTCCATGCCGGCGAGGACGCCGAAGGTCCAGTCGGTCTGCGGGAAGCTCTTGAGCCGGATCTCCGCCTTGACCCGCTTGTTGAGACCCTTCGCGCGCAGGATCTCGATCGTGCGCTCGAAGTAGACGTCCGAGACCTCGCCCGCCTTGATCTCGGGCTCCGAGGCCGTGTGGAAGGCGCGCTTGGGCTGGCTCTTCATGGGGACGCAGACACCTCCCGGCCCGGCAATAAAGTGCCCGGATTGTCCCAGAAAGCTCCGGGGAAGTCAATCAACGGCGAGCGCGGCATGCGTGCCAAAGTACCGCCCCAGAAGATCTTTCGCCCGGGCGCCGCTACAGCTTGAGGCTCTTGAGGTACGTGCGGAAGGCGTCGGCCAGGTCCGGGCGGGCCAGGGCGAACTCCACGGTGGCCTTGAGGAAGCCGAGCTTCTCGCCGGTGTCGTGGCGCTTGCCCTCGAACTCGACGGCGTAGATGGGTCGCCGGCCGCGCAGCACGCGGAGCCCGTTCGTGAGCTGGATCTCGCCGCGAGAGTCGGGCGCGGTCTCCTGCAGGATCGGGAACAGGTCGGGGGTGAGCACGTAGCGCCCGATGATGGCCAGGTCCGAGGGCGCGTCCTGCGGGGCCGGCTTCTCCACGAGATCCTGCACCTCGTAGACGTTCGCCCCGAGGCCGCGCGCCGCGATCACCCCGTAGCGGCCGATCTCTTCCCGCGGCATCCGCATCACCGCCAGCACCGGGCCGTCGTGGCGCTCGTACACGTCGAGGAGCTGGCGCATGCACGGCACCCGCGAGGTGATGATGTCGTCGCCCAGGAATACGCCGAAGGGCTCGTCGCCCACGAGGGGCCGGGCGCACAGGATGGCGTGGCCGAGCCCGAGCGGCTCCTTCTGGCGCACGTAGGAGACCGACGCCAGCTCGGAGATCGTCTTGATCTGGGCGAGCTCCTCCATCTTCCCGCGGTCGTTCAGGTAGTACTCGAGCTCGAAGGCCGCGTCGAAGTGATCCTCGATCGCCCGCTTGTTGCGCCCGGTGACGAGGATGATCTCCTCGAGCCCGGAGGCCACCGCCTCCTCCACCACGTACTGGATGGTGGGCTTGTCGACGAGCGGCAGCATCTCCTTCGGCTGCGCCTTGGTCGCGGGCAGGAAGCGGGTGCCGAGACCGGCGGCGGGAAACACGGCCTTCCTGACCTTCATCGACTCCGACGATACACGAGGGGGACGGGAAAGGGAACTCAGCCCGCGGGCGGGCCGTCGTCGGGCGTGCGCACCTGGATGCCCAGCTTCTTGATCCGGTACCAGAGGCTGCGCTCGGAGATGCCGAGCACCTTGGCCGCGCGCGCCTGCACGCCATGGGTCTGCGAGAGGGCGTCCAGGATCATGCGGCGCTCCCAGTCCTCGAGCGCCTCGTCGAGCGAGCCGGTCAGCACCGGGGCGCTCTCCCCGACGGCGGCCCGGGCCTGGGTCGCGCGCTGGATCGCGGCGGGGAGGTGGTCCGGGTTGATCACCCCGTCGCTCATCACCATCGCGCCCTCGAGCACGTGCTGCAGCTCGCGCACGTTGCCCGGCCACGCGTAGGTCCACAGGCACCGGAGCGCCTCCGCCGAGAGAATGGCGGGCGGGCGGTTCAGCCGCTTGGCCGCGCGCTCGAGCAGGTGGGTGGCCAGGAGCGGCAGGTCGTCCACGCGCTCGCGCAGCGCGGGCAGGTGCATGCCCACGCCCTGCAGGCGGTAGAACAGGTCCTGGCGGAAGGTCCCCTGCGCCACCGCGGCCTCGAGGTCCCGGTGGGTGGCCGCGATCACCCGCACGTCGGCCGCGATGGTGCGGGTGCCGCCCACCCGCTCGAACTCGCGCTCCTGGAGCACGCGCAGGATCTTGGCCTGCATGGACAGCGGCATGTCCCCGATCTCGTCGAGGAACACGGTGCCTTCCTTCGCGAGCTCGAAGCGGCCGGGCCGCGCCCGCACCGCGCCGGTGAAGGCCCCGCGCTCGTGACCGAACAGCTCGGACTCGAGCAGCCCTTCGGGGATGGCCGCGCAGTTGACCGGCACGAACGGCCCGTCCTTCCGGGAGCTCAGCTTGTGGATCCCCCGCGCCAGCACTTCCTTGCCGGTGCCGCTCTCGCCCAGGATCAGCACGGTGAGGTCGGTGGGGGCGGCGCGATGGGCCATCTCCACCACGCGCTTGAGCGCGTCGCTCTGCCCGATCAACCCCTCGACGCCGCCCGGCTGGCTCTCGCGGAGGGCCTTGATCTGCTTCTGCAGCCGCCGCCGGTCGAGCGCACGCGAGACGACGACCTGGAACTCGTCCATCTTGAGCGGCTTGGTGAAGAAATCGTAGGCTCCGCGCGTCATCGCGTCCATCGCGGTCTGGCGCGTACCGTGCGCGGTCATCACGATGATCGGGGTGTCCGGCGCGAGCTCGCGGCACCGGGGGATCGCGTCGAGGCCGTCCATGTCGGGCAGGCGCACGTCGAGGAGGATCAGGTCGTAGGCGGTCGCCTTGAGCTTGTCGAGCAGCGCGCCCGCGGTGGGCGCGACCTCGGGGTCGTAGCGCTGGCGGCGGAGGGCCTCGCGAAGGACGAAGGCGAGGTCCTCGTCGTCCTCCGCGATGACGATGCGCTCGCTCATGCGTCGCGGGAGTCGGTCGGGCTCAGAACATCCGCCGGGGGCCGAGCTGCGGGTCGAAGCTGCGCCCGAGCCAGAGCGGCACCGGCAATCCGGTGTCGAAGCCCCACGTGTTGCGCGGCTCCGTCCGGTAGGTCCAGCTCAACCCGACCCGCACGAGCCCGGCCTCCGCGGAGACCTTGATGCTGGCCGGATCCACCTGGATGCCCGCCCGGCGCGCGCCCATCAGGACGCTGCTGCGCAGGTCGGTCAGGAACTCGGCCGAGTACAGGTCGGACGGGTTGCGCTGGCGTTGCCGCTCCCAGGCCCCCGTGAACGCCTGCTCGGTGAGATCGTTGGTCTGGAAGTAGGAGTAGATGGCCTGCATGCCGTTGTAGCCGACCCACAGGAAGATGGCCACCCAGAACGAGACCAGGAGGATCGTGCGGACCCGCATGGGTCGAGTGTAGACGTTTCACCACGGCGGCGGCAACTTCCCTTGTGCTAGGCTGGGTTCGGTGCGATCCCCCGCCGCCTCCTGGCGTGTCCTTCTCGCAGGGAGCCTGGCCGGCCTGGCCATCGTGGTGCTGGCCGCCGCCAACCCGCTGAGCTTCTTCGAGATCGCCGAGCTCAAGGCGCTCGACGCGCAGTTCACCCTGCGCGGGCCGCGGGAGCCGCAGTCGCCCATCGTGGTGGTCACCATCGACGAGGACTCCTTCGACGGGCTCAACCTGTCCTGGCCCTGGCCGCGGGCGGTCCACGCCAAGTTCCTCGACGTCGTGGGCCGGGGCGGGCCGGTGGCCATCGGCATGGATATCCTGTTCACGGAGCCGTCGTCCCGAGGCCGCGCCGACGACATCGCGCTGGGCGACGCGGTGGATCGGATGAGCGATCGGATCGTGCTCGCGGCGGCCCTGACCACGGTGGGCGACGCCTCCTTCGTGAAGCAGGCGCTGAACCCGCCGATCCCCGAGGTCCGGGGCAAGGCCGCCTTCGGCTCCGCCGACTACGACTCCGACGCCGACGCCTTCGTCCGCCGCGCGACCCTCAAGCGCATGTTCCAGGATCGGGAGTGGCCGGGCTTCGACCTGCTGCTCTACCGCCTCGGGGAGCGCGCGGGACTGGCGCGCGGGACCGCGCCCTCCGGCAGCGAGGTGCTGGTCAACTACCGCGGCGGTCCGAACACGTTCCCGATGATCGCCTACCACCGCGTGGTGACCGGGGAGATCCCGTCGGAGGTCTTCGCGGGCAAGATCGTCCTCGTGGGCGCCACCACCCCCACCCTGCACGACATCTTCCCCACCCCGTTCGCCTCGCAGGCGGGCATGTCGGGGGTCGAGATCCACGCCCACACGCTGGAGACCTTGTTCCAGGGCATCCCGCTGCGCCGGGCCTCGCGCTGGCTGGTGCCGGTGGTGGCGGTGCTGGCGGGCGCGGCGGCCGCCTGGACCGCCACCGCCCTCCGCCCGCTGCCCGCCTTCGGCATCGTCGCGGCCGGGGTCGGTGGTTACCTCGCGGCCAGCCACGGCGCCTTCCTGTGGGGCCGCTACTGGATGGAGGTGGTGCCGGTACCGCTGGCCCTCCTGATCACCTACGCGGGCACGGTGGCCAAGAACTTCACCCAGGAGCAGCGCGAGAAGCGGCGGCTCTCGCGGTTCTTCTCCCCCGACGTGGTGGCCGAGATCGTGCGGCACAAGGACGACGCCAAGCTCGCGGCGACCCGGCGGCGCATGACCGTGCTCTTCTCCGACATCCGCGGGTTCACCTCGCTGTCCGAGAAGATGCAGCCGGAAGAGGTCGTCACGTTCCTGCGCGAGTACCTCACCGTGATGACCGAGGCGGTGTTCAAGCACGGGGGCACCGTCGACAAGTACATCGGCGACGCGATCATGGCGCTCTACAACGTGCCCTTCGAGGCGCCGGACCACGCGCTACGTGCGGTGCGCACCGCGCTCGAGTTCCAGGAACGCCTGCAGCCGCTGGCCGAGCGCTTCGCGGCCCGGCACGGCGGCACGCTCGCCTGCGGCGTCGGGATCCACACCGGCGACGCGGTCGTGGGCACCATCGGCTCCGAGCAGCGCCTCGAGTACACCGCGATCGGCGACACCATCAACCTGGGCTCGCGGCTCGAGGGGCTGACCAAGGAGTTCAGCGTGCCGATCATCATCAGCGAGGCCACCCACGCGGAGGTGCGCGAGCACTTCCGGGCCCGCGACCTGGGCGAGGTCACGGTCAAGGGCAAGGTGATCCCGGTGAAGATCTACGCGGTGCTCGGCCCCGTGGCGCGCGCGGAGGAGAGCGCGGTCGGCG
>CAMLFJ010000172.1 GCA_946479205.1 uncultured bacterium
GGCGAGAGCGAGTGCGAGACGTAGTTGATCACCGCGCCGCCGTTGCCGCGCGCCGCCCGCGGGTCGCGCCCGGTCGAGACGTGGAACGTCACCGGCAGGTTCGCGTCCTGGATCACGGTCCAGAGCGGGTCGAACATCGGCAGGTTGTAGTTCGGGTGGTCCACGTCGTGCCCGCCCCAGATCGGCTTGCACGGCAGCGTGAGCAGGCGGAAGCCGAGCTTGGCCACGCGCTTCACCTCCGCGATCGAGCCCTCCAGGTCGCCGGTGGCGAGGGCGGCCGCCGGCGCCATCCGGGCGCGGTGGCGCCCGAAGGTCTCGTGCGCCCAGTCGTTGTACACGCGGCACTGGGCCATCGCGAACACCGGATCGGGGGTGGCCCACATCGCGAGGCCCTTGTTGGGGAAGATCACCTCGATGTCGATGCCGTCCCGGTCCATGTCGGCCAGCCGCTCCACCGGATCGGCCCCCACCCGCTGGCGCAGCCCGTCCTCGCCCTCGAGGGCGTCGGTGCGCAGGCGGTCCGGCCGATGGCCCTCGGAGACGCGCCACTTCACGCCGTTCTCGTCGGTGATGACCCGGGGCACGCGCGCCCGGTACTTCTCGTCGATCCGCGTCGCCCAGAGATCGTAGGGCTCGTTGGCGTGACAGTCCGCCGAGACCATGAAGTACTTCCGCGGATCGTCGGGGCGGGCGCTGCGCGGCCAGCCCGCGTGGCCGGGCGTGGTGAGGCGCCACTGGTTGGGCTCGTTGACCACGATGTCGGTGGGCGTCATGGCGTCATCCTCCACTGGACGAGCGTGAACGGCGGCGCGGCCTCGTCGTGCGGCTCGAACACCGCCTCGACCGGCGCGCCGATCTGGACTGCTTGCCGGGGATCTCCGAGCAGATTGCCGAGCATCCGCACGCCGCCCGCGTCGGGCAGCTCGACCAGCACCACGACGTAGGGCCCGTGGTCCGTGAGCGCCGGGTGCACCGGGTGCCAGGCGCGCTCCCAGGAATAGATGCGGCCTCGCGGGGCCACCGTCACCCATTCGAGATCGAAGGTGAGACAGCGATGGCAGATCCACTCCGGGCCCCACTGCCAGCCCCGGCAGGCGCGGCAGCGCTGGATCCGCAGCGCTCCCGCCCGCGTGCCCTCCCAGTACGCGCGGTCGAGCCCGTCGGACTCGGGGACCGGGCGCGGCATTCCCGCGGGCAGATAGCTGGTCGCGGCGCTCACCGCATCACCTCCGTGCCCAGCACCATGCTCGAGACCGGCGTCACCATCGGACCGGAGATGACCAGCGCGGCGCGCCCGCCCGGCACCTGGTTGGGCGACTCGCCGCGGAGCTGGCGCACCGCCTCGATCTGCAGCTCGAGCCCGTGCATGTAGCACTCCGCGAGATTGCCGCCGCTCGTGTTGAGCGGCAGCCGGCCGCTCGGCGCGATCAGGTTCTCCAGGGTGAGGAAGTCATTGGCCTCCTCGGGCGCGAAGAAGCCGTGCTCGACCAGGCTCATGAGCACGCCGCCCGTGAAGTTCTCGTAGCTCTGGACCACGTCCACGTCCTTCGGCCCCAGCCCCGCCATCTCCCAGAGATGCGGCGCCACGGTGGTGAAGCTCGAGCTGGCGTAGACCGGCGCGTTGTGGCCGCGAGCCGCATTGCGGTGCTCGGAGCCCTGCGCGACGCCGAGGAGGTAGGCGGGAGGCTGGCGCAGGTCGCGCGCGCGCTCCGCCCCAACCAGGACCAGGGCGGCGGCGCCGTCGTTCTCCATGCAGCAGTCGAAGAGGCGGAAGGGCTCGACGATCCAGCGCGAGGTGTCGTAGGCCTCCGCGGTCAGCGGCCGCCCGTGCATGACCGCGCGCGGGTTCGCCTGCGCGTGATGATATGACGCCAGCGCGATCGCCCGCTGCGCGTCCTGGCGCACCCCGTGGTCGTGCATGAAGCGCATCACCCGCATCGCGAAGCGCTGGGCCGGCGAGATCAGCCCGTACGGAAACGTGAGGGCAGCCTCGCCGGAGACCGTGCCGCCGGGCGGCGCGGCGCCGAAGCGCTGGAACTGACCCTGGGCGAGCGCGCGGAAGACGACCACGCAGTCGGCGTAGCCCGCGGCCACCGCGGCCGCCGCGTTGCCCACCGCGGCCGAGCCCCCGCCCCCGCCGCCGCCCCACTGCATGTTCGAGAAGCGCAGCTCGGGCAGGCCGAGGGCGGCGGCCAGGCGCGAGGGATCGTTGCGGTCGTTGCTGTAGGACGCGAACCCGTCCACCCGCCGCGGATCGATGCCCGCATCTTCGCAGGCCCGCAGGATCGCCCGGAGGGCCAGGGCGAACTCGGACTCGGGCGCCCGGCCGTGCTTGTAGTAGGTCGTCTCGCCCACCCCGACGACCGCGACCTGCCCTCGGATGGTCCGCTCCCGGGTCATCGCCCCTCCCGCTCTGGAGTCGCCATTCACATTACCGAATGCCATTCCGCATTCGGCACAAGCACCTTAATCGAGCGGGCCCGGCTTGTCACGCCCGATTTTTTCAGGTCCTCAGTGCGGCGAGCCGGACGACACGGGCAGGAACGGCGCGCGGGCCCGGACCCACGGCACGTCCAGGCGATGCAGGAGCCGCTCGACACCCGGCTCGTCGGGCACCAGGAGTCGGCCGCCCGCCACCGCGAGGGCGGCGTGGAGCCGACCGACCTCGAGCGCGACGCGCAGCCCCTCGCGCGGGGTCCGCGGGGTGATCGCGAGGAGCGCCTCGGGCGCGGCCTCCACCGTCACGTACCACCCCGCCCCCACGTGGAGGACGCGGCCGGGAACGAGCACGTCGCCGGCCGGGAGCGCGAGAGTGATCACCCGTCCGGCCCGTGTCACCACGCGGCGCCGGGCGCGCCGGCGTTCCCGCGCGGTCAGCTCGACCGCGTCCGCCTCGAGCCCGGCCAGCTCGCGCGCATCGGGCGCGGGCGGCAGGCCCGCGATCAGGATCGGGTCTCCCGCGCCGATTCCAGGTGCTCCCGCCAGTAGTGATGCGTCTTCGCCACCACCGTGACCACGCTCTTGACCTGGTCCTCGAGCGCGAAGCCGGGTCCCGCGGGCACGAGCAGCCGCGTGCCCTCCACGCGCGCGTCCACGTTCTCCAGGATGATGGCCGCGCAGAGCCACGCGGCCATGCGGGCGCTCGCGCAGGTGATCGCGATCCACCCGGGCTCGGCCGCCTCCACTCCCAGGCCGGTGGTCTCCTCGATCCCGCGCCGGAGCTCGGCCGCGATCTCGGGCGCCGACCGCGCGGCGCGATCGTCGACGGACGGTCCGCGCAGCGCCTGGAGCGCGCCGCGCTGCGGCGGGCCGCCGTGGAGCGCCAGGTCGCAGAACGTGGTCCACATCGCGCCCCAGTCCGGCCGGCCGTCGCGGCGCCAGACGAACGGGGCCGACGCCATCGCGTCCCGAGCGGGGGGATCGAGCTCCTTCACCTGACCGGGACCGCGCCGGACGACGGGCTGGATCGCGTCCAGCGTCTCGATCGGCACCACCGCCAGGGTCACCGGCATCCCGGCGCGCCGGGCGAGCGCGGCGGCCGCGTCGTCGCAGGCGGCGCGCGCGGCGGCGGCCACGCTCGCGTCCACGATCAGGAGGATGCGGCCCGCGATGTCCTCCATCAGATCTCCATCAGATCCGGCATGTCCGCGGATCATAACACCGCGGGCGCGACGCTACGGGAGCAGCGCGAGCTGGCGCGACTGGGCCACGAGGGCGCCCGTCGAGTCCCAGATCTCGAAATCCTCCTCGTGGTAGCCGCCGATGACGAAGCGGGTGGCGACGCGGCAGGCGAGCCAGCCCGGCGCCGGGTGCGCGCGCAGGTGGACGGTCAGCTCGATGGTCGCGGAGGCGGTCTCGCCGAGCTCGAGCACGGGCGGCGCCGCCGCGTCCACCAGCGAGGCCAGGGACAGGAGATCCGGCTCCCGTCCGTCGCGATAGCGCATCCAGAACTCCTGGCTCGGGCGGCCGCTGGGCTTGCCTTGCGCCCAGCCCGGCCACCGGGCCACGCGATACTCCATGCGCTCCGCGATCGAGAGCTCGGGAATGACGCGGTCGCCCATCAGGTCGATGGCCTCATCCGGGGGCGGCAGCTCGGGCGGGGCCGCGAGCAGGACGGTGCGGCCGGCGCCCCGCCGGAGATCCGAGAAGGCCGCGGTCACGCGCAGCGTCTCCTTGCCGTCCTGGTAGAGCGTCGCCTCGCCGGTGGCGATGCGGCGGCCGCTGCGCACGATGGCGGTGCGCACCTCGGCGGGCCCGGGCAGCGCCGGGCGCAGGAAGAACGCCGAGACCACGAGCGGGTCCGGCGAGGGCATCACGCGGCTGAGCGCCTGGAGACAGATGCCCATGACGTAGCCGCCGTTCGGCCGCCCGCCGAGCACGTTCCAGCGGTCGGTGATGGCCGCCGCGAACCGATGGTCCGCGACGGCCTCCACCGCGGTGTCGACGTCGAAGGCGTACGGGGCCGCGCTCACCCGCGCAGTTTACTCGGCTTCGGGCAATCCGGCCGCGCGACGAATCTTGCCGAGCTGCTCGATGTGCCCGGTCCAGTGCCGGTCGAACATCGCGCCGACGAAGACGGGCAGCGGGACCTCGTCGGTACCGAGCAGCGGCGCGAAGAGCGGGATCCGGGCTTTCCGCGCGAGGTCGGCCTCTCCGAGCGTCGCGAGATACCCGAACACCTCTCGTCGCTGGCCGTCGAGGGCCGCCACCAGCTCGGCCAGCGTCATGCGTTGCCGCTCCGGGGTCACCGTCACCGCGCCGGGCGTGATCTCCACCAGGGGCAGGTCACCGGCCTGTCCGGTCGCGAACCGCTCGAGCAGGGCGACCGGCTTCCAGCCCGGCTCGAAGAGCAGGTGGCAGAGCACCTGGCGCGTCGTCCACTCGCCCGGCGCGTCGGCCCGCTCCAGGTGCGCCTCCATGCTCGCGAGCACCCGGCCGAGGGCCTCCCATCTCGTGTCGCTCGTCCGCTGCAGCTCCTTCACCGTTGCGTTGACCATGAGCGTGTTCTCCTTTCCCGCTCACTGTCGGCCGGCCCGGTCTCCGCCGCAATTACCCCCGAGGTAATGCCCCGCCGTCGGCCCGGGTGTACCCTCTGGAGCATGCTCGCGGTGGCCCGGCGCTTCGATTTCGAGCGGGACGCCTTCGCGTTCCCGAACGAGCTGGTGTGGGAGTACCACTTCGACGCGGCGACCGGGCGGACCCGCTCGGGCCGTCGCCAGCCGCCGCCCCACTACGCGCTCCGCTGCTTCGTGCTGGTCCGGGCCGCGCGGCAATTCTTCTACCACGCGCGCTTCGATCCGACGGCCGAGCCGGCCGACGACCTGACCTACCGGCGACTGATCCGGGCGGTGCTCGTCCGGGCCCCGCGGCGGCCCTCCCCGCCCGGAGAGCGCGTGGTCATCCCCGGCCACGCCGGGCTGCGCGACTTCAGCGCGGCGCGCGAGCCCCTGGTCAAGGCGGCCTGTGGCGGGGCCTGGCGGTCCTACGTGCAGCGGAGCCACTGGCGGATCGTGGTCCCGGTCTCACGCGGGCATCAGCACCGCACCGCCGGCGAGCTCCTCGACGCGGTCGAGGATCACGACGCCCCGCTCGTGCACCTGCTGCGCTTCCCCTCGCTGGCCATCAACCACGGGATGGTGGTGTTCGAGGGCGAGCGCACGAGCGCGGGCGCCGAGTTCCTCGCGTACGATCCGAACGATCCGGAGCGCCCGGCCCGCCTCACGTACGACCGGACGCGCCGCGCGTTCTCGCTGCCTCCCAATCGCTACTGGCGCGGCGGCGAGCTGAACGTCTTCGAGATCTTCCGCCGCTGGTACCTGTAGCCGGCCGCGGCCGGGCTACCGGTCGCGCCCGTGCCCCTTCCCCCTGCCCTTGCCGCGCCGGTCGTCCCGATCGTCGTCGTCACGGTCCCGGTCCCGCGATTTCCACTCGCGCTTGTCGGCCCACTCGCGTCCCCAGTCCTCCTGCCAGTGCGGAGGCCGCTGGGGCGCCCACTTCTTCCAGTGACCGGGCGGGACGTGGTAGTACTGCACCGGCACGAACAGCACGGGGCGGGGCACGAATTCGGGCGCGACCACCACCCACGGACCGTTGTAGCCGCCGCTGACGTACCAGCCGCCGCTCGCGAAGGCCCAGTACTGCCCGTTGTAGAAGAAGAGATTGCCGGGCGCGGCGGGAGCCGCCACGTAGCGCACCGCCGGCACCTGAGGCACCACGACCAGTCGCGGCGGCGCGGGCAGATGGATGCCGATGTCGACGTGCACCTGTACCTGCGCCTGCGCCACCGCGGGCGCGGCGACCACCAGCGCGATCAGCGTCATCGTCACGATATGCATGCGGGTCCTCCTCCCTGCCATTCTCGCCGATGCGACTTTTTGCTCCTACCCCGGCCTGGCTTGACCCGCTGACACTCCCGGCCCATCATCCCGCGCCAGGAGGTCCCGCGTGGTCCGCATGTCCACCGAGGGCGTCCCGTACACGCAGACGATGAACTCGAGCGGCCGCGAGTTCCCGATCTTCGAGGCGTGCTATCGCGAGAAGGCGACCCCGATCTGGGGCGCCTACTGCAGGGCCGAGCCCGCCGGCCCCCAGTGCCGGCGCTAGGGCTCGCCGAGCGTCGCGAGGAAGTGGGCCAGGCTCACGATCTCGTCGTCGGTGAGCGGCTGGGTGGCCACCGTCATGGTCCCGTCGAGATCGGAGGCGGTGCGCGTCTTGAACGCGCGCAGCAGGCGCAGCAGGTAGTCGAGGTCCTGTCCGGCGAGCCTCGCGGCCTGCTCCTGCCCGACGAGCCCGGGGCGATGACATGAGCTGCAGTGGTACAGATCCGCGAGCGGCCGCCCGGCCGCGACCCGCGCGGGATCCGTGACCGCGGGCCGCCGGACCGGGCGCTGCGCGGCGTAGTAGGCGGAGAGATCGGCCATGTCCGCGTCGCTCAGCATGGCGGCGAAGGGCGCCATCACCGGGTCCTTGCGGCGTCCGTCCCGGTACTTGATGAGCTGCCAGTGGGTGAAGTAGACGGGCTGCCCCGCGAGGGACGGCGTGCCCGGGATGGTCGCGTTGCCGTCGCGGCCGTGGCAGGCTGCGCACGGCTCGGCCTTGCGCCGGCCCGCCTCGAGGTCCGCGG
>CAMLFJ010000173.1 GCA_946479205.1 uncultured bacterium
GCGCTTCGGAGGGGGGTCGATACCGCGAAGCGAGGCCAGGCACACGGCCGGTGGCGACTCGACGACCACGGGATTCATCGCCCCGAGCGCCGGCAGGGCCACCGCGAGCGCGGGCACCATCAGGCCGCAGCAGAGATCCTGGGACGGATCCTGGCTCGTCGTATGGTCATGGGTCGCGCCGGCAAGGCCATCGAACAGGCAGAATCCCACGCCCAGCGTCAAGGCCGTCAAGGCGAAGACGGCCAAGCATGAGAGCCATTGCGTCTGCCGGAGTCGATGACCCATGAGCTTCCGTCCTGCTCAGAGTTGCAATGACGTTGCCACCGAGATCTTGCTCGGCAAGGGAGGCGTAACGGGCTGAATTCGCGATGATGACGCTCCGGATCGAGCATTGTCTCCGGACGCCTCGCGGCCGACGTCCGAGACCGGATCGCCCCGCCTGGGGCCTCGGTGCCCCAACCGCGCTCGGCTCGGCTGATCTCAAGACTGAGTTGCCCGGGGGTTAGACCGCCGAGACTCGTGGCACAGCGCATGCTACAAGCCCCAACGAGCCAGAGTGTTAGCCGCCCGTACCACGACACCCGGGCAGAGAAAGGGGAACGAGATGAAGCTTACCTGGAGGTGGGGCCTCCCCGTGTTTGCCGTCGCGCTGGGAGCGGCCCTTGGACTGACCGTAGGGGCCGGCGATGCGCAGGTGAAGAATCAGCTGACGGCCAGGAAGGTCGCGGCGGCGCCGTCACTGGACGGGGCGATGGACGCGAGCTGGCAGGGAGCCCTCCCGATGACCGTCAAGGTGCTGGGCGGGCGCGGGCTGCAGAACGGCTCGACGGAGGTGTCCGTCCGCGCCGTTTACACGACCGATACCGTCTACTTCCTCATGCAGTATAAGGACGAGACCAACAGCATCAGGCGCGAGCCCTGGCAGAAGCAGGCCGACGGCTCGTGGAAGAAGCTCGGGGATCCGAGCGACAAGGGAGGTGACAACAACCTCTACTACGAGGATAAGTGGGCGATGATCTGGAACATCAATTCGCCCACCTTCGAGCAGCGCGGGTGCTTCTCCGCCTGCCACACCGGCGAAGGCAAGCCCTTCGGCAACAAGTACACCCCCAACCTCGGCGAGCGCCTGGACATGTGGCACATGAAGGGGGTCCGCACGGGCACCGTCGACCAGGTCGACGACCAGTACGTGGACAGCACCCGATACGACAAGGACAAGGCCGCGGAGGCGGGCCGCAAGTCCGACCCCAACACCGGCGGCGGGTACGCGAGCAACGTGAGCGACGACAAGAAGACCCCGAAGTTCGCGCTTCCCGGCAACAAGCCCGCGCCGCCCTTCTGGATCATGGGCAGCGAGAAGGAGCCGTTCGACGACTCCAAGTACAAGGCCGGCGACGAGGTGCCCGGGATCATCGTGGCCCCGTACACCGGGGACCGCGGCGACATCTCGGCCAAGATCGTCTACAAGGACGGGGTGCGCACCAGCGTGTTCTGGCGGAAGCTCGTGACGGGCAGCGAGTACGACGTGCAGTTCGGCGATCTCAAGAAGGAGTACGCCTTCGGCGTGGCCGTGTTCGACAACGCCCAGGTGCGTCACGCCTACTCGCCGGGCGTCCTGAAGATGAAGTTCGAATAACCCTGTAAGAGGAGATCAGCTCCCCTCACCCTGCCCTCTCCCCAGCGGGGAGAGGGTGTGGACGCGGCGGCCGGTGACGCGATCGGTCTTGGCCGGCTCGAAGCGCCCGGTGCGGGCCAGGGCCCAGAGCACCCGCCAGGCCCCGCGCGTCGCGAGCAGCCAGTAGGTCTGGCAGCGGAAGGTGCCGAGGAACTTCTCCTTCAGGCTCTTCCGGCGCAGGTCCACGGGGCGCGGCAGGTACGGGTGGAGATCCTCGATCAGGGCCTGGGTCATGATGCCGCCCACCCACACCGTCAGCAGCAGCGAGACGGTCGGCGCGCCGGTGGCCATGTAGAACCAGAAGCGGTGGCCCTCGTGGTGGTAGGCCAGGTACCAGCCGAGCCAGCCGGTGGCCGGATAGACCAGTGCCGCGATCGGCCACTCCACCACCTTGTTGCCGATGTGCCGCACGAGCTGGGCCAGGTTGAACGCGGTCGGCTCCGTCCGCCAGACGCGCCAGAGGAACGGGATGTCGTCGAGCACGCCGCGATACCAACGCGCGTTCTGCCGGATCACGCCCTCGGAGGTCTCCGGCAGGTCGGTCACCTCGACCATGGGCAGGGCCTGGATCAGCACGCCGCGGCGGCCGAGCTCGTAGCCGAGGGTGGAATCCTCGGTGGCGCCCGAGGTCGGGAAGCCGCCGACCGCCTGCATCAGGTCCAGCCGCACGAACTGGTTGTGGCCCAGGCAGATCTGCGAGCGCCGGAAGAAGAGCTCGAACGCGGGGCGCACCAGCCAGGCCAGGCGCGGGGCCCGCGCGGTCAGGCGGGCCAGGAGCCGCACGCGCTTGACCTCGTTGAGCAGGCGCGCGATGGACACCCGGATGAAGATGGACGACTGCTGGATCGCGCAGATCTTCCCGCGGATCGGCAGCCGGTCGTAGTTGGCGAGGGAGAGCGGGATGCCCTGGTAGGCGAGGCTCCCCTGCCCGCCGAGCTCGCGCTGGGCGATCCAGCGGTAGGTGTCCGGATCCGGAATCGAATCGGCGTCGCTCACGCCCACGAAGACGCGGCGCGGGTCGGTCTCCTCGGTCAGGATCTCGCGCAGCACCTCGGGACGGAGCGCCCAGTTGAGCTGGTGCGCCTTGCGGCCGGGACCGGACATCACCACGTGCGAGAGACGCTTCTGCTGATAGGGCGGCAGCGTCTCCCGCAGGCGTCGCACCAGCTCACCGGTGCTCACGCTCATGGCCGGGTGCGGGGCGCGCTCCTCTTCCTCCTTGGTGATCACCACGACGTGCAGGCGCCCGTGCGGGTAGCGCGAGGCGGTCAGGGCGCCCACCGTCACCGCGATGTCGGGCTCCTGGTAGGCGGGCACCAGGTGCAGGAAGACCGGGGTTTCCGGATCACGCTCGAGCCGCTCCTCGGCGGGCAGGTCGGCGAGGCGCGCGTACGCCTCGCGCACGAAGCGCGTGGTGATGAGCATGCCGCGCCAGTCCAGCGCCAGCTTGATCGAGGCGCGGATGTTGAAGAAGAGCGCGACGAAGAACAGGAACGGGATCAGGTCCACGCGGGCTAGCGCCCTCTCTGCCCGGGGGACGGGGGCAGCTTGAGGATCCGCTCGCCCGGCTTCACCAGGCCCAGGTCCTCGCGGGCCACCTGTTCGATGAAGTCGGGATCGGTGCGCAGGCGGTTCACCGTCGCGGTGAGGCGCCCGGTCTCCGCGCGCAGCGTGACGATCTCCCGCTCGAGACTCTCCACTTCGTGCTTCATCTGCCACACCCGGGCCAGGCTCTGGCCCCCGTAGGTGAGGGTCAGCAGCGTGGCCGCGCCGAGCACCGCGAGGATGAGCGCGCGGCCCTTCACCGGATGCGGCTCCCGAACACCGCCCGTCCCGGCCACACCGCGGCCTGGCCCAGCTCCTCCTCGATGCGCAGGAGCTGGTTGTACTTCGCGGTGCGCTCGCCCCGGGCCAGCGAGCCGGTCTTGATCTGGCCCGCGTTCACTCCGACCGCCAGGTCCGCCACGAAGGCGTCCTCTGTCTCGCCGGAGCGGTGGGAGATGACGGTGCCGTAGCCCGCGCGCTTGGCCAACTCGATGGCTTCGAGCGTCTCGGTGAGGGTGCCGATCTGGTTGACCTTGACCAGGATCGAGTTGGCGATGCCCTTGCGGATGCCCTCCTGGAGGATCGCCGGATTCGTCACGAACACGTCGTCGCCCACGAGCTGGCACCGGTCGCCGAGGCGCCGGGTCAGCGCGTGCCAGCCCTCCCAGTCGTCCTCGGCGAGCCCGTCCTCGATGGAGCAGATCGGGTAGCGCGCCATCAGGGTCTCGTAGAACGCGATCATCTCCTGGCTCGACTTCTCGGTCTTGTCCGCGCGCAGCCGGTAGCGGCCGTGCTCGCCGAACTCGCTGGCCGCCACGTCCACCGCGAGCCACACGTCCTCCCCGGGCCGGTAGCCGGTGCGCTCGATGGCCCGCAGCAGAAAGTCGAGCGCGGGCTCGTTGCCGCCCAGGGCGGGCGCGAAGCCGCCCTCGTCGCCGACCCCGGTGGAGAGACCCTGGTCCTTCAGCAGCCGCTTGAGCGTGTGGAAGATCTCCACGCCCATGCGGAGCGCGTCGCTGAACGAGCCCGCGCCCGCGGGCACCAGCATGAACTCCTGCACGTCGAGGCCGTTGTCGGCATGGGCGCCGCCGTTCAGCACGTTCATGAGCGGCACCGGCAGGATGCGCGCGCCCGGGCCGCCCAGGTACTGATAGAGCGGCAGGCCCGCGTCGTCCGCGGAGGCCCGCGCTGCGGCGAGCGAGACCCCGAGGAGCGCGTTGGCGCCGAGGCCCGACTTGTTGGGGGTGCCGTCCAGCTCGAGCAGGGCGCGGTCCAGGACCGCCTGCTCGCCGGCCTCGAGGCCCTCGATCTCGGGAGCGATCACCTCGTTGACGTTCTGCACCGCGCGGCGGACGCCCTTGCCGCCGTAGCGGTTGTCGTCGTCGTCGCGCAGCTCGACCGCCTCACGCTTGCCGGTGGAGGCGCCCGACGGGACCATCGCGCGCCCGAAGGCGCCCGACTCGAGCCAGATCTCGACCTCCACCGTCGGGTTCCCTCTAGAGTCGAGCACCTCTCGGGCGTGAGTCGCGCGGATCTCGGACATGGCTACCTGCTCCCTCTCCCCTCTGGGGAGAGGGCCGGGGTGAGGGGTCGTGCCTTGATCGGGAGACGGCCCCCCTCACCCTGCCCTCTCCCCAGAGGGGAGAGGGTGATCGAGGAGGCGGCGGAGAAGATCTCGGACATGGCTCAGGCCTTCCGTTCGAGGATGAAGCGCCCGAGGGCGCGAATGGGCTCGGCGCGCGGCCCCAGCACGCGGAGCTGCTCCTCCGCGTCGCGGATCAGGAACGCGGCGCGGGCCCGGGAGGCCTCGATGCCGTGAATCGCGGGGTAGGTCGCCTTCTGCTGGATCTGGTCCTTGCCCGCGGTCTTGCCGAGCTCCTCGGAGCTCGCGACCACGTCGAGGATGTCGTCCACGATCTGGAAGGCGAGCCCCAGGTCGGCGCCCGCCACGCTCAGCGCCTGCACCTGTCGGGCGTCGGCTCCGCAGAGCACCGCGCCGATGCGGAGGGACGTGCGGATGAGCGCGCCCGTCTTGTGCGCGTGGATATAGTCCACCACGTCGGCGCCCACCCGGCGGCCCTCGGCCTCCAGGTCGGCGACCTGGCCCGCCACCATCCCTTTGTGGCCGGCCGCGTCGGCGATGTCCACCACGACCGCCTGGAGGGCGGCCGCGTTGCTCGCGCCCGCGTTGTCGGCCACCAGGCGAAAGGCGAGGGTCAGGAGCGCGTCCCCCGCCAGGATGGCGGTGGCCTCGCCGAAGACCTTGTGATTCGTGGGCACGCCCCGGCGAAAATCGTCGTTGTCCATCGCGGGCAGGTCGTCGTGGACCAGCGAGTAGGTGTGGATCAGCTCCATCGCGCAGGCGGTGGGCATCACCTGGTCCGCGGTGCCGCCCACCGCCTCCGCCCCCGCGATGACCAGGACCGGGCGCAGCCGCTTGCCGCCCGCGAAGACGCTGTAGCGCATCGCCTTGTGCAGGGTCTCGGGCCGGAGGGTCTCGACGGGCAGGAAGCGCTCGAGCGCCGCGTCCACCGCGTCCGCCCGCTGCTTCATGTAGGCGCCGACGTCGAAGCTCACGCGCGATCGTCCTCCGCCAGGTCGAAGGGCGCGATCTTCAGCACCCCGCTCTCGTCCCGGGTCAGGAGCTCGATGCGCTTCTCGGCCTCGTCGAGGTACTTGCCGCAGCGGCGGGCCAGGCCCACCCCCTCCTCGAACACCTGCAGCGATTCCTCGAGGGAAAGATTGCCCGCCTCGAGCTGGTCCACGATCTGCTCGAGGCGTTGCAGCGCCGTCTCAAACTTGATGTCGGTCATCTCGTTCCTTGATGCGCTCCACCCGGGCGTCCAGCACCCCCTGGTGCAGCAGGATCTCGATGGCGTCGCCGGGGCGCGTCTGCGCGGCGGTGCGGACGATCGCGCCCGAGGTCAGCCGGGTCAGGCTGTAGCCTCGCCCGAGCACGGCCAGCGGGGAGAGGCTGTCCAGCTGCCCCACCGCGGCGTCGAATCGGTGACGGGACGCCTTCACGCTGTGTCCCGCCGCGGAGGCGAGCCGTCCCCGCAGCTGCGCGAGCAACGACGTGCCGTTGGCAATCCTAGCGACCGGGTTGAGAGAGCGCAAGGCGTTTCTGGCCAGCGACACCCGATGCGTGGTGTCCCGGTGCCGGCGCCGCGCCGCGAGGCCGAGCCGGGTGGTCATCTCGTCGAGGCGCCGGTGCAGATCGCGCAGGGCGCGGGAGGCGTCGGTGAGCACGCGGCGCTTCGCGAGCGCGTCCACCCGCGCCCGCTCGCGCTCGAGGCGATCGGCCATCACCTGCTTGAGGCTCTCGTACAGGTCGCAGAGCGCGCGGACCACCTGCAGCTTCTCCTGCACCACCAGCTCGGCGGCCGCCGACGGCGTGGGCGCCCGCAGGTCGGCCACGAAATCCGCGATGGTGAAGTCGGTCTCGTGGCCCACCGCCGAGATCACCGGCACCCGGCATGCGGAGATCGCCCGCGCGACCCGCTCGTCGTTGAAGGCCCAGAGGTCCTCGATGGAGCCGCCGCCCCGGCCCACGATCACCACGTCCAGCTCCGGGATCTCCTGGAGATCGGCGAGCGCGCGCACGATCTCGCCCGGCGCCTCCTCCCCCTGCACGCGCACCGGGGTGATCAGGATGCGCAGGTCGGCGAAGCGTCGGTCGATGACGTGCAGCATGTCGCGGATCGCGGCCCCGGTCGGCGAGGTCACGATGCCGATGGTGCGCGGGAACGGGGGCAGCGGGCGCTTGCGGGCCGCATCGAAGAGCCCCTCCGCCTCGAGCCGGCGCTTCAGCTGCTCGAAGGCGAGCTGGAGTGCGCCCACCCCCTTGGGCTCGAGCAGCTCGACCACCAACTGGTACTCTCCGCGGGCGGCGTA
>CAMLFJ010000174.1 GCA_946479205.1 uncultured bacterium
GTGCGCGAGAAGCAGCCGTGGCCGGAGCCGGGCCTGCCGCAGCACATCGCGGACACCGCGCTCTTCCTGGCCGGCGAGGAGTCCCGCTTCATCACCGGCCAGGTGATCGTGGTGGATGGGGGGCTGACCGCGCAGGGTCCGGACCTCTTCGGCCACGACACGGGCAGCCGCCTGCTGCGCAAGGCGGGACTCAACACGGGGAGCACCGGCCTGCCCGGGACCGTGCGCGAGGTCCCGCGCCCGTAGTCCCCCGCCGCCGCCCGGGCGGAGTGCCGTCTCCGGCCCGGGCGTCTTGCCCGGCGAGGAAGCACGAACCTCAAGCGCGATCAGCATTTGCGCGACGGCTCCGCCTGGCGCATCCCTTGCTCGGTGAGCGGTAGTTCGGCGAGCTCACGAGCCAAGGAGGCGCACGATGCGGTGGCACCGGCGGAACATGATCGCGATGGCCCTGATGACTCCACTCCTCGTCCCATCCCTCGCGATGGCCCAGGGTGCCGTGACCGCGACGCTCAGCGTGCTGACCGCGCCGGTCGAGCGCATCGCGGGCGACGCGCGCACCCCCGAGCCCGGAATCACCGGGATGAACCTGGCAGAGGGCGATCGCATCCGCACCGGGGCCGGCGGGGTCGCGCTGATCACGTTCCTGAACGGCAGCACGGTCACCCTGCTCTCCGAGGCCGAGGTCACGGTGAAGCAGGCGCCCACCGGCCGCGCGAAGGCCGCGGGGATCCGCATGCTGATCCACGCCGGCCGCGTATGGGCCCGCGTGGCGCAGGCGGCGGGCAGCCGCACGACCCTCACGCTCGAGTCCAACGACTACACCGCGACCGCCCACGACGGGCTGATCGGGGCCGAGCAGACCGCGGGCACCTTCGTGTGCTGGACGCGGCGGGGCGCGCTCTGGCTCACCGACAAGAGCGGCCAGACCGACACGGTGCTGGTGGCCGGGCAGCGCGCCCGCGCGCGCTTCGGCGTGCCGGTGACCGCGGAACCCTTCGTGCCGGGCGCGAGCGCGCTCGAGATCCGGACCACCGGTCCGGTGGTGCCGCTGGTGCGCATGCCGGACGGCAGCGTGGCCGCCGGATTCCTCGCGCCGGAGGTCGAGGTCAACCAGGTCTTCGGCTCGCTGACCGAGGCGAAGGGCGGGCAGCGCTGGCTGGTGGAGGTGCCGGGCGGCCACGAGGGCCCGTACACCCTGATCCTGACCGGCGCCGGCGCGGGCCCGTTCACCGCGCGCGTCTCCGGCCGCTACCTCGGCTTCACGACCTACCGGCAGGAGATCCGCGGCGAGGCGCGGCCCGGCGAGCGGCTCTTCACCCGCATCACCCAGACCGTCAAGGGCCAGGATCCGCTGACCGCGCGCGCGGTGGACGCGAGCGTGGACGGCCTACGGGTCTGGGACGCTTCCGAGCCCGCGGGCCACGGTCTCACCGGCTGGGCCGTCAACTGAGGCGGGCCGGGCGGTCGGGCGTCCTCTTCTCAGAGCGAGACCTGACCGCCGTCGACGTAGAGCGACGTGCCGGTCACGTAGGACGCGTCGTCTCCGGCCAGGAACACGATGCACGCGGCGACCTCGGCGGGCGTCCCCGGTCGCCTGAGCATGGTGCCGTGGCCGAACTCGGCCCGGAACTGCTCGAAGGTCTTCCCCGCGGTCGTGGCCCGGCGCTCGTGGAAGCGGGTGAAGATCGGGCCCGGGCACACCGCGTTCACCCGGATCCCCTCGCCCGCGTGGTCGAAGGCCATCGCCCGGGTGAGGCCCGCCACCGCCGCCTTGGTGGTGTCGTACTGCACCATGTTGCCGCCCGCGACGACCGACCGGATCGAGGCGACGTTCACGATACTCCCGCCCCCGGTCTGGCGCATCAGGGGGATCGCCGCCTTCGCGCAGAACGCGTAGCCCTTGACGTTCACGGCCAGGATCGCGTCCCAGCTCTCCTCGCTCGCGTCCACCACCGTCTGGTAGAGCCGCATGCCCGCGTTGTTGACCAGGACGTCGAGGCGGCCGAACTCGGCGTGGGCGGCCCGGACGAAGCGGACACACTCCGACTCGCGCTCGGTGTGTGTCTCCACGAAGATCGCGCGGCCGCCCTTGGCGCGGATCTCGTCGGCCACCACGCGCCCCCGCTCCGCGTCGATGTCCGCGATGGCCACGAGCGCGCCCTCCTCGGCCAGGCGCCGCGCGGTCGCCTCCCCGATCCCCGAGGCGCCGCCGGTGACCGCCGCCGCCCTCCCGTCGAGCCGGGCCATGCGCGCGCCCGCCTCAGCGCGCCAGCGCAGCGCGCATCACGGCCAGGCCCACCCGCAGCGCCACCGGCAGGCCCGCCTCGTTCATCTCGAACTCCGGCGCATGGTGCGGCCGGGCCGCGCCGGTGGCCGAGCCGATGCCGACGCGGAAGTAGCAGCCGGGTCGCTCGCGCAGGAAGAGGCTCATGTCGTCGCTGGCCATGACCACGCGCCCGTCGGTCACCGCCTCGCCGCCCACCTCGTCCACCGCGCACGCCCGCACGAACTCGGTCTCCTTCGCGTGGTTCACCACCGCCGGGCACGAGCCGCCGTCGAAGCGCGTGGTCGCCTCCGCGCGGTAGGCCTTCGCGATGTCGGCCGCGAAGGCGCCGAGCCGGGAGACCAGGTGATCGCGCACCGACGGATCGAAGGCGCGGATGGTGCCGCGCATGATCGCGCGGTCCGGGATGATGTTGCCCTTGGTGCCGGAGACGATCTGCCCGACCGTGAGCACCGCGGTGTCCTGGGCCGGGACCTCGCGCGAGATGAGGGCCTGCATGCCGAGCAGGATGCTGGCCGCCGCGGTGATGGGATCCACCGAGAGATGCGGCATCGCCCCGTGGCCGCCGGATCCCCGTACCTCGACGGTGAACGCGTCGGCGGAGGCCATGGAGGGCCCGGGACGCACCTGGATCTGGCCGACCGGCTGCTGGGTCGTGAGATGCAGGCCGTAGATCTCCTCCACGCGCGGGTTGTCGAGCACGCCCGCCTCGATCATCGGGCGGGCGCCGCCCAGCACTTCCTCGGCGGGCTGGAAGAGGAAGACGGCGGTGCCCGGCATCTCCGCGCGCCGCGCGGCCAGGATGTCCGCCATGGTGATCGCGATCGCGGTGTGGCCGTCGTGCCCGCACGCGTGCATCACTCCCGGCGTGCCGGAGCTGAAGGGCGCCTCCAGCAGCTCGGTGAGCGGCAGCGCGTCGATGTCGGCCCGCCACGCGATGGTCGGGCCGGGCCGGTCGCCGTGGAGCACGCCCACCACGCCGGTGCCCCCGACGCCGGTCCGGACGTCGAGCTTCGCCGCGTGCAGACGCTCCGCGATGATCTCCGCGGTGCGCCGCTCCTGGTGGCTCAGCTCGGGATGGCGGTGGAAGTCGCGACGGAGCGCGACCAGATCGTCTGCCCGCTTCGTGATCTCCTGGCTCCATTCCGAGCGCGTCTTGCTCATCCGGGCGTCTCCTCGCGGCGGTAGTTTTACGCGGCCCCGATGCTGCGCCGTCGCCGGCCCCGCTGTCAACCGCCCCGTGTCCTGCCAAGATTGAGCCACCCGGTGACCACCGTGGGAACTCGGCGGGAACCGACCAGGGGGTCCCCGCGTGGGCAAGTCGTTGTTTTGCTCGGTTTCTCGACCCATCGGCGTCTGGCCCGCTGCTTGCTTCTGATCGTCCGCGACATGGAAACCAAGACCACCCCGCGCAGCGCCAGCCGCCGTCTTCACGTCCGCAGGAACGTCTCCTGGACCGCCTGGGTCACCGCCGGCAAGACTCGCGTCCGGTGTCACACCGTGGACCTGAGCGCCAACGGGGCCCGCCTCAAGCCACGCGGAGAGTTCCAGCCCGGAACCCCCGTCGCGCTGCAGCTCCAGCCCGCGGACGGGCCGATGATGGAGGTGTCCGCGGTCGTGTGGCGCGTCGAGCCGGACAGCATGGCGGTCATGTTCCTGCAGAACATCGCGGTTCAGGTGGCCTCCGCCGCGCGGATGCCGGAGCACGGCCGCCGCGGCTGGCGGTAGCCGCTCTCCCTCTCGGCCCCCGCGCCGCGCGAGGGCTCCCCTAGGCCGGTCGTCCGGGCCCTGCGCGCCCCGCATGGCCCTTTGACAGCCAGCTCCCCGTCCCCTAGACTCCCGCCATCCGTCGATCCTGACCGGCCACTCATCCCAACCGCACTCAAGTGAGAACGCCATGAACAAGCTCATCGTAGCCGCCCTGGTGCTGCTGGCCGCCCTCGCCCAACCCTCGATGGCGGCCGCCCAGGTGGTCAGCGCACCCGCGCCGACCGCCACGAACTCGCAGGGCCTGCCCTGGTGGTTCGTCAAGCACCAGTACACCCCGGGCATGCCGTGGTTCTACCGCGCGCCCACGCCGCCCCAGAGGCAATGCCGGGTCGTGTCCTGGTCTCCCGCGCAGTTCTGGAACACGGACGAGTGGGGCCGGACGGTGACCTGGACGGGCTACGCGCCGCAGTACGCCTGCAACTGACGACGCAAGTTCCGTCGCGCCCCGCTCCGGATCTCTGCTAGCGTGCCTCCCGTGAGCGAGCAGACCACGTGGCGCGAGGCGATCCCGGAGGGCGAGGCCGCGCGCCTCGATGCTCTCGCGAAGCGGCTCCTCGGCCGCGGCCGCCTCGACGGCCGGCCGCTGCACCGCAAGGCCCTCGCCGCGCTGCACGCGCGCTTCGAGGTGTCCGAGGCCCCGCGCGATCTCCGCCACGGCCTCTTCGCGGAGCCGGGGAGCTACGACGCCTTCGTGCGCTTCTCCTCGGGCGCGGGGCAGGCGCGCAGCGACCGCGTGCCGGACGTGCGCGGGCTCGCGGTCAAGATCCTTGGGGTCACCGGCCCCAAGGTGATCCCCGGCCTCGAGACGGCGACCACTCAGGATTTCCTCGCGATCCTGTCCCCCACGTTTCCGTTCAAGGATCCGGCCGCGTTTGTGGACATCGCGGTGGCCTCGCGCCGCGGGAAGCTCGCGGTGATAGGCGCGGTGCTGAGGCACTACGGCCCCCTCGGCCTGTTCGCGGCCCTGCCCCGGCTGCAGCGCACGCTGGACTCCTCCATGCGGAGCCTCGCCGAGCGCACCTACTTCACCGCGGTCCCCCTGCGCCTCGGGCCCCACGCGGTCAAGCTGCGCTTCCGCCCGATGGACGTGCCCCCGCCGGTGCCGCCGGTCGGCGGGCCGGACGCGCTTGCGGTCGAGCTGCAGGCCCGCGTGCGCGTGTCGCCGCTGTCCTTCCGCGTGGAGGCGCAGCGCTTCGTGGACGAGGCCCGCACCCCGATCGAGGATCCGACGGTGGAGTGGGCCGAGCGCGACGCCCCGTGGGTCGCCCTGGCCCGGCTCGCGATCCCCGCGCAGACCGCCGAATCGCGCGCGGGCCGCGCGCTGGCCGCCTACGTGGAGCGCCTGTCCTTCGATCCGTGGCACGCCCTGGTCGAGCACCGCCCGCTCGGCGTGGTGATGCGGGCGCGCGCGGTCGCCTACCGGCATGCGGTCGCCGCGCGCGGCGCCATCTCCGAGGTCGAGGTCAAGCCGCCGTCCATCGTGATGGCCTGAGCCGCGACGGCATATACTGCGGGCCAGCGAGTGTCCATACCAAGGAGACCACGATGAACGGTGCGGAGAGCCTGGCGCGAACGCTGGTGGCGGGTGGGGTCAACGTCTGCTTCACGAACCCGGGCACGTCGGAGATGCACTTCGTGGCCGCGCTGGACAAGGTGGACGGCATCCGCTGCGTGCTCGGTCTCTTCGAGGGCGTGGTGACCGGCGCGGCCGACGGCTACTGGCGCATGGCCGACAAGCCCGCCGCCACCCTGCTACACCTCGGCCCCGGGCTCGGCAACGGGCTCGCGAACCTCCACAACGCGCGCAAGGCCAGCTCGGGCATCGTCAACATCGTGGGCGAGCACGCGACCTACCACATCAAGCACGACGCGCCGCTCACCTCGGACATCGAAGGCATCGCGCGCCCGGTGTCCGCGTGGGTGCGCACGTCGCCCAGCGCCCGCGCGGTCGCCGCCGACGGCGCCGCCGCCATCGTGGCGGCGCGCACCGCGCCCGGCCAGGTCGCCACGCTCATCCTGCCCGCCGACACCGCGTGGAACGAGGCCGACGGCGCGGCGCCGGTGCCGCCGGCGGCCGCCCCCGCGCGCGTCGCCGCCGAGGCGATCGAAGGCTGCGCCAAGGCGCTCCGCTCCGGCGAGCCGGCGATGCTGATGTTGACCGGCCTCGCGGTCCGCGAGCGCGGCCTGGCGCTGGCCGGCCGCATCGCCACCGCGACCGGGGCGCGCATCATCGCCCAGGGCTCCAACGCCCGCATCCAGCGCGGCGCCGGCCGCGTATCGATCGAGCGCCTGCCGTACCCGGTGGACCAGGCCCTCGCGGTGCTGAAGGACGTGCGGCATCTCATCCTGGTCGGCGCCAAGGCGCCGGTGGCATTCTTCGCGTATCCCGACAAGCCCAGCGTGCTCACCGCGGACGGCTGCCAGGTGCACCGGCTCTCCACGATGGCCGAGGATTCGATCGGCGCGCTGGAGGCCCTGGCCGAGGCGGTCGGGGCCAAGAAGAACGGCGAGGTGGTCCAGCAGCCCGGTCGCCCCGCGCTCCCCACCGGCGCGCTCAACCCCGATACGCTGGCCGCCGCGCTCGGCGCGCTGCTGCCGGAGGGCGCCATCGTCTCCGACGAGTCGGTGACCACCGGCCGCGGCTTCTTCAAGGCGACCGCGGGCGCCCCGCCCCACGACTGGATGAACAACATGGGCGGCTCGATCGGCCTCGGCCTGCCGCTCGCCACCGGCGCCGCGGTCGCCTGCCCCGACCGCAAGGTCGTGTGCCTCGAGGGCGACGGCAGCGGCATGTACACGCTGCAGGCGCTGTGGACGCAGGCGCGCGAAGGCCTCGACGTGACCACCGTGGTCTTCGCCAACCGCACCTACGCGATCCTGCGTCACGAGCTGACCGGCGTCCGCGCGGGCACACCCGGACCCAAGGCGGCCGACATGCTCGACATCGGCCGCCCGGATCTCGACTGGGTCTCGCTGGCCCGCGGCATGGGCGTGCCCGCGAGCCGCGCCACCACCGCGGAGGAGTTCAACAAGCAGTTCGCGGCCGG
>CAMLFJ010000175.1 GCA_946479205.1 uncultured bacterium
CGGGTGGTCTCGTCGGGGATGGAGCGCATCACGAGCCGCTTCACCTGCGGGGCCTTCCGCCAGTAGTCGGGGAAGGCGTCGAGCGTCAGCTCGATGCCGGGGGTGAAGGCGGCGAACTTGAACGGCCCCGCGCCCACCGGGGCCTTCTTGTAGGCGTCCTCGCCCACGCGCTCGATGTACTTCTTGGGCACGATCCAGCCCGCCCCGGTGGCCGAGGTGCCGTAGAAGGCGATGAAGTCGGGCCAGGGCTCCTTCATGATGAAGCGCACCCGGTTGGGCGCCGGGGTCTGGATCTCCTTGACCTTGTCCTTGAGGAGCTTGGCCCCGCTGCCCTTGTAGCGGTCGAAGGAGAACTTCACGTCCTCCGAAGTGACCGGGTCTCCGTTGTGGAACTTGGCGTTCCGGCGGAGGACGAACTCGTAGGTGACGCCGTCCTTGGCGAGCGTCCACGACTCGGCCAGGCTCGGGGCGCTGATGTTGCCCGGCATCGGCTTGAGCAGCGCGTCGTGCAGGGTGTAGAGCACCATGAACGGGGTGATGAGGGCCTCGGTCTCCCCGGGGTCGAGCCAGCGCGAGACGAGCGTGACGTGCACGCCGATGGCGAGGGTCCCGTCCGGCGGGGCTGCCGGGGCGGGGCAGGCCCACCCGACCATCGCGAGCAGCAGGAAGAGAATCAGGGTCCGAGCGGTCACGCGCATCGGTCACACCTCCATGATGAACTGGCGTGGGGGAATTGGGAGAGATCGTGCGATGGCCGGGCGCGGGAGTCAAGAATTGATCGGGCCTGGTGCGGCTGCTATCATGCGGCCTCTTTCCAGAGGCTATGGGCCGAATGCTACAGGACAAGATCGCGATCGTGACCGGCGCCGGCCAGGGGATCGGTCGCGCCATCGCCGTCGAGCTCGCTCGGGCCGGGGCCCACGTGGTGCTCAGCGGGCGCCGTCTGGAGCCGCTCGAGGCGGCGGCCGACGAGGCGCGCGCGCTCGGGCGTCGCGCCCTCGCGCTGTCCTGTGACGTGCGAGACGCCGCGCAGGTGGATCGCGTGGTGGTCGAGACGGTGCGCGAGTTCGGCCGGGTCGACCTCCTGGTGAACAACGCGGGGTACCGGATCCGCGCCCCGCTCGACCAGCTCCCGCGGTCCGAATGGGACGCGATGGTGGGCACGAACCTCACCGGCGTGTTCCTATGCTGCCAGGCCGCCGGGCGCGTGATGATCCAGCAGCGCGCCGGCAAGATCGTCAACATCACCTCGGTGGCCGGACGCACCGGCTCTCGGGGCATGGCCGCCTACGCGGCGGCCAAGGCCGGCGTCACGGCCCTGACCCAGAGCCTTGGCGCGGAGTGGGCCAAGTACGGGATCACCGTCAATGCGGTCGCCCCGGGGCCGACGGAGACGGAAGGCGTGCTCGAGGTCTGGAAGACGCCCGCGATGATCGCCCAGGCGGCCCGGGAAGTGCCCCTGCAGCGCCTGGGCCGCCCGGAGGAAGTGGCGTGGGCGGTGATCTTTCTCGCCTCCGACCGCGCCGACTTCATCACCGGAGAGACCCTCTACGTCAGCGGCGGTCCGCGGGTCAGCAACCGCGAGGACTAGCGCCATCGCGCCCGATGAGAATCGTCGCGCACGTCGACATGGACGCCTTCTATGCCTCGGTCGAGGAGCGGTATCACCCCGAGCTGCGCGGGCGTCCCGTCGTCGTCGGCGCGGATCCGAAGGGCGGAGCCGGACGCGGCGTCGTGACCGCCGCGAGCTACGCGGCGCGGAAATACGGGATCCGGTCCGCGTTGCCGATCTCGCGGGCCTGGCGCCTCGCGGAAGCCGCGCGGCGGAAGGGTGAGCCCGAGACGGTGTTCGTCCGGGGCGACCGGGCGCTCTACCTCGCGGTGTCGGGCCGGCTCATGGCCATCGTCGCCCAGGGCGTCGACGCCTTCGAGGAGGCGAGCATCGACGAGGCGTACGTGGACCTGTCCTCCCTGGGCGACCTGGAGCGGGCCCAGGACCACGCGCGGACGCTCAAGATGGAGATCCTCGCGCGCGAGGGCCTGACCTGTTCGGTCGGCATCGGGCCGAACAAGCTCGTGGCGAAGATCGCCTCCGACTTCCGGAAGCCGGACGGGCTCACCGTCGTGCGTCCCGACGCGGTGCAGGGCTTCCTGGACGGCCTGCCGATCCGGGTGATCCCGGGTATCGGACCGAAGACGGAAGCGCTTCTCCACGCCAACCGCGTCACGCTCGTCGCCGACCTCCGCGGCGTCGAGCTCTCCCGGCTCCGGGAGTGGCTCGGCAAGGGGGGCGAGGATCTGCATCGAAAGGCGCGCGGCCTCTCCGACGATCCGGTGTCGAACGAGTGGGAGCGCAAGTCGGTGGGGGAGCAGGAGACGTTCGAGGCGGACACCCTGGACCCGGTCTTCGTCCTCGGGCGGGCGCGGGAGCTGGCCGAGACCGTGTTCGGGCGCTTCGTCGCGGAGCGCTTCGAGGCCTTCCGCACCGTGTCCGTCACCGTGCGCTTCTCCGGCTTCCTGACCGTGAGCCGGTCGAGGACCGGGAAGGCACCCTTCACGAGCGCCGAGCAGCTGCACGCCGAGGTCCGCGGGCTGCTGGAGCCGTTCTTCGACGCGCGCGAGAACCCGAAGGGCAAGAAGATCCGCCTCATCGGAGTGCGGGTGGAGAAGCTGCTGGCCACCCGTTGACGAGCGGGTTCCTCCCGTCCATGCTGGAGGCCCATGCCGCACGAGTTTCGCCACCTCTTCACGCCCCTTTCGGTGGGTGGCCTCGCGCTCAAGAACCGCATTCTCTCGACCGGGCACGCCGAGGCCATGGCCGACGACGGCAAGGCCGGCCCGCGCCTGCGCGCCTATCACGAGGCGAAGGCTCGGGGCGGGGTCGCCCTCACGATCATCGGCGGCTCGACGAGCGTGCATCCCTCCTCGCCGGCCAGCGCCTGGAACATGATCGCCAACCACAACGATGCGGTCATACCGGGCTATCGGAGTCTCGCGGACGCGGTCCACCGCCACGGCTGCCGGGTCATGAGTCAGCTCACCCACCTGGGCCGGCGGTCGCAATCCGACGTCGACGCCTGGCACGTGCTCCTGGCGCCCTCGCAGATTCCGGAGCCGGTGCACCGGGAGGTGCCCCACGAGATCGAGCCCGAGCAGATCGCCATGCTGGTGGGGGCATTCGGCGACGCGGCGCGGCGCTGCCGCGAGGGCGGGCTCGACGGCGTGGAGCTCTCCTTCGCCCACAACCATCTGGTGGACCAGTTCTGGTCGCCGCTCTTCAACCGGCGGACGGACGAGTACGGGGGCAGCCTCGAGAACCGCATGCGCTTCGGGTTCGAGGTGCTCCGCGAGATCCGGCGCCAGGTCGGGCGGGACTGGGTGGTGGGAGCCCGCATCTCGGGGGACGAGCTCACCGCCGGGGGCCTCACCGCCCTGGACATGGCGGAGATCGCCCGGCGGCTGGCCGCCTCCGGGCTCGTGGACTTCCTCTCCGTCATCGGCGGCGCCGCGCACACGCTGTCCCTGCAGGCCCTCGCGGTGCCGAACATGGCCTCTCCGCACGGAATCTTCGTCCCGCTCGCCGCCGCCATCAAGGCCGCGGTGCCCGGCCTGCCGGTCTTCCACGCCGGCCGCATCGTCGATCCCGTTCACGCGGACCGGATCCTCGCCGACGGGCTCGTCGACCTGGTCGGCATGACGCGCGCGCTGCTCGCCGATCCCGACATGCCGCGCAAGGCCCAGGCAGGACGACTCGACGACGTGCGCCCGTGCGTCGGGGCCAACGCGGGCTGCATCGACCGGATCTATCAGGGCAAGCCGGTCACCTGCATCCAGAATCCGGGGACCGGCCGCGAGATGGAGCTCGACGAGCCGGCTCCCGTGACGTCGCCCCGGCGCGTGGTCGTGGTCGGCGCCGGCCCGGCCGGCCTGGAGGCGGCCCGCGTCGCCGCGCTGCGCGGCCATCGTGTGATCCTCTTCGAGCGCGAGGCGGAGGTGGGCGGGCAGGTGCTGATCGCCGCGCGCGCGCCCCTGCGCACCGAGCTGAGCGGCATCCTGCGCTTCCTGGCCCGTCAGGTGGACAAGCTCCCGATCGACTGCCGGCTGCGGGTCGAGGCGAGCGCGGACACCGTGCTGGCCGAGTCACCCGACGTCGTGGTCATCGCCACCGGGTCGTTTCCCCACGTCCCCGATCTGCCGGGCCTCGACGGCAAGCACGTCGTGACCGATCGGGATGTCCTTCTCGATCGCGTCGAGGTGGGGGAGCGGGTCGTCGTCGTGGATGACGTGCACACGCAGCGGGGGCTGTCCACCGCGGAGCATCTCCTGGAGCGCGGGCATCGCGTGGAGGTGATCTCGCGGCTCTTCTACGCCGGCCAGGACGTCGGGGTGACCTCGATCGCGCCGCTCTACTCGCGGCTCTTCGCCAAGGGTGTGACGCTGACTCCGCACACCGACCTGGTGGCGGTCGAAGGCGCGGCGGTCGTGGTGGCCAACGTCTACACGCGGGCCGAGCGGCGGATCGAAGGCGTCGACACCGTGGTGCTGTCGATGGGCAGCCGCTCCATCGACGCGCTCTACCGGGCGCTCAAGGGCCGGGTGCCCACGCGGCACGCCATTGGTGACTGCGTGGCCCCGCGCGGCATCCACCAGGCCATCCTCGAGGGAACTCGTGTCGCCCGTCTCGTCTGAACCGGCATCCGCCGCCCCGCCCGTCTCGGCCTGGACCGGCACGGCCGAGCCGCTTCCCCAGACGCGGCCTCTCGAGGGGGACCGCCGCGCTGACGTCGTGATCATCGGCGCCGGATACACCGGCCTGTCGGCGGCGCTGCACCTCGCCGAGCGCGGCGCCGAGGTCGTGGTGCTCGACGCGGCGGAGCCCGGCTGGGGCGCCTCGGGACGGAATGGCGGTCAGGTCATTCCCGGGCTCAAGCACGAGCCCGACGAGCTCGAGCATCAGTTCGGTCGAGAGACGGGCCGGCGGATGTGGGAGATCGCGGGTGGCGCCGCCGATGTCGTCTTCGATCTCATCGGGCGCCTCAAGATCTCGTGCCACGCCGAGCGGTGCGGCTGGATCGCGGCGGCCCCACACGCGGCCGCGCTCGAGAGCTTGCGGTCGCGGACCGAGCAATGGCAGCGGCGCGGCGCGCCGGTCGAGCTGCTGGACGCGACCCGGATCGCGGCAGTGACCGGGACCACCGGCTACGTCGGCGGGATGCTCGACCGTCGCGCCGGGGCGCTCCAGCCGCTGGCCTTCGTGCGTGGGCTGGCCCGGGCGGCCCAGCGGGCCGGCGCCGCCATCCACGGAGGCTCCCTTGTACGCGGGCTCGAGGTCGTGCCCGGCGGCTGGCGGGTGGACACACGAGTCGCCAGCCTGACCGCCCGATCGGTCATCCTCGCCACCAACGCCTACTCCGATGATCTGTGGCCGGGGCTCCGTCGCACGGTGCTGCCGGTGCAGAGCTACCAGGTTGCCACGCGCCCGCTGCCCGAGGACCTGCGGCGCCAGGTGCTTCCCGGTGGCCAGGTGGTCTCGGACCTGCGGCGCATCCTGTTCTACTTCCGGCTCGATCCGGAGGGCCGCCTCCTCATGGGCGGACGCGGCCCCCTCGACGACCGCGGCGATCCCGCCCTCTTCGCGCGGCTCGAAGCGGTGGCGCGACGGCTGTTTCCCCAGATCGGCGCCAGCCCGTGGGAGCACCGTTGGAGCGGGCGGGTCGCGCTCACCGCCGATCACCTGCCGCATCTGCACGAACCGCGGCCCGGGATGCTGATCGGGCTCGGCTACAACGGCCGGGGCATCGCCATGGCCACCGTCATGGGCAAGCTGCTCGCCGACCGCGCCCTCGGCGCCACCCACTCCGAGATCGGCTGGCCGGTAACCCCGATCACGCCGATCCCGCTCCATCGCTGGCGCCTGCCCGCGATGGCACTCGTGGTGCGCTGGAAGCGCTTCCAGGACTGGCGCGAGACTCGCTGAACGCCACCAGTAGGTCTAAATTTACCCGCAGTAGGTCTTAATTTGACCCGAACCTCCTATTGTCATAGCGCACTTCGCTGCACACTCCTATGCAGTCCGTTGCGGCGGGCAGGCCGGAAAACCAAGAAAGAGACGGACATACACGGGCTTCAACCATCGGATGCGTCTGGCTCTCAACTTGGCGTGAAGGTTGCCTGTGAGGTAGGAGCTGGTATCCGAAGACCCGAAATGGAGGCGCCTGTGGGCAGGACAACCGACAAACGGTATCTCGCGGCAGTCTTGGTGGCCGTCGCCCTGTTGTGGACCGCCCTGGCTGCTTCTCAGGTCTCGGCGGACAGCATCACCTTCAACCTCGGCGTTCCGAACGCCGGTCTCGCGCCGTTCCCGACCCCGTACGCGACCGTGGACGTGAACCGGACCAGTACCACCGCCGCCACCATCACGTTTAATGGGCTCACGACCGGTGGGTTCACGTACTCCTTCGGGGCGGCCCAGGCGATCGACGTCAACGTGAACGCGACCACGTTCACGGTGAGCGTGCCGATCCCGGCCAGTGTGGACGATGTTCCGGTGGCGGGGAATGTGTCCTCGTTCGGAAACTTCAATGTGACCTTTGACAATTCCGACGGATTCTCCGACCGGTTCTCCACGGGCAGCTTTGCCCTGACCAATACGAGCGGGACGTGGGCAACGGCCTCGGATGTGCTTCTGGCCAACAGCAACGGGTTCCGCGCCGCGGCGCACATCTTCGTGACCGCCACGAGTTGCGGTGACGCAGCCTGCGTGACCGGGTTTGCCGGCGACGGCGGACTGGCCCCTACTCCCGAGCCGGCCACGCTGCTTCTGCTCGGAAGCTCGCTGCTGAGTCTGGGCTTCGCCGGGCGGAAGACGCTGTTCCGCGCTGACGCGGAGTCCGACACCCCCCGCTGAAAATCAGGAAGTCCGCCGGGGCCGGCGCGAGCGCGCACCGGCCCCGGCGAGCCTGAGAACTAGAACCGCAGCGGATCGGTCAGGCGCGTCCAGCGCCCGCCCTTCACCACGGCCAGGAACGAGGAGTTGGCGCCCTGGTGCTTGTCGGGGCCGAAGTTGACCTCGGGGCCGTTGAAGATGTCG
>CAMLFJ010000176.1 GCA_946479205.1 uncultured bacterium
CGGGTTCAACTCCCGCTCCGCCCGACGCCGCACGATGGCAGGCCACGTGTCCATCTCGGACGGCGAGCTGACCGTGGTGGCCGAGGCCAGTGACCTCTCCCGCACCGGCATCGCGGTCCACGCGGTGCCTCGCCGGCTCGAGCCGGGCGAGGTGGTGTCGCTCCAGATCGCCCTGCGCGATCACCCCGAGGTGCTGACGATCGAGCGCGCGGAGGTGGTGTGGGCGCGCAAGGACACCGCCGGCCTCCGCTTCATCGACCTCGCCGCCCCCATCCGCGCCGCGCTGGACACCCTCACCGCTCGCTAGCGGCGATACCGGCGGGCCGGGGTGGCCAGCCGTTCGGCGAGCTCCCGTCTATTCGTGGGTAGCGGAGAGCTGGATGTTGATCGCCTGCTCGAGGTACTCGAGATTGAACGGCTTGGGGACGTAGTCGGCGGCGCCGAGCTGGAGCAGGCGCGCCGTCGTCTCGATGTCCTCGTTGACCGTGATCATGATCACCGGGAGCGACGGGGAGCGGACGACGAGGCGCCTGAGGGTCTCGAGGCCGTCCATTTCCGGCATGTGCATGTCGAGCAGCACGACGTCGGGCATGAACGTGTCGAGCGTGACCAGGGCCAGCCGGCCGTTCTCGGCGATGCGCACGTCGTAGCCGCGCTCGGTCAGGAAATGCTCCATTAGCTGGCGCACTTCCGGCTCATCGTCCACCACCAGGATCTTGTTCCCGGGCATGTCCCGATACTACGCTCGGCCCGGTTTTATCTCCAAGCTCCGCGGGGAGGGAGGCTGGCTAGCGGACCTGGATGACCTCGTTGGGGACGCCCAGGCGGGCCACCTCGCGGCTGGCCTCCTCCGCCTCGGCGCGCGAGGCGAAGTTGCCGTGCCGGAGACTCACCTGCCCCGCCCGCGTGGGCTCGGTGGCCACCCGCGCGTCGTAGCCGGCGGCCCGTAGCTTCTCGGCCAGCTGCACCGCGGTCCGGAGCGGCACCGACGGGCCCACCCGGATCGTCACGCCGGTGCGTCCGACCAGGAGCACGCTCGGCGGATGCCCTTCCTTCTGCAGGCGCTCGACCGTGGCCTGGCCCTCCTCGGGGTCCTTCAGCGACGACACCTGCACCGCGAAGAGCTTGGACGGCGTCTGCTGGCGGAAGCGGACGGTGGAGAAGCCGGCCTGGTTGAGCTTGGCCTCCACGCGCTCCGCGTCCTCGGACAGGGGGAAGGTGCCAAGGGCCAGGGCGTAGCGAACCGGCGGCGGAGTGACCGGAGGCGCGGCCGCCTCCCGCGGCCCCTCCGCACGCTCCGGGGGCGGCGTCTTGACGACCGGCGCGGGGGGGGGCGTGACCGGCGTGGGCGCCACCGGCGCGGGTGGCGCAGCGGCGGGCGGCGTGGCGGGCCCCGGCGCGTCCGGCGGCACCGGGACGATCACGGAAGGCCCTGCAGCCACCGGGGAGTTGGCGGAGACGTCCATGGCCGGTGACGGGGCCGCGGCCGCGGGCGGCGTGATGGACTCGTCCGCGGGACGCGACGCGGCCCAGAGCTGAAGCAGGCGGTGGATACCCCCCGTGGGTCCCGGCGACAGGAAATGATCGCCCCACCGCAGCAGGCCCACGAGCAGCAGCGCCAGCGCGGCGAGCAGCAGAACCCCCGGCCAGACGTGACGGTATCTCACTGGCTTCCTTGACAGTCCAAGACGGCAGTCGCTATCATCCGGTCGCCCCCAGGGTCCGCACCGGGGCCCACTGGTAGAGTACATACATGAGCCGCCGCCCGATACTGATCGCCGTGGTCGCCATCCTCCTGGTCGCCGCGGGGGGTGGCGGGTACTTGCTGCGCGATCGCCTCGGCCGGAGCGGGGCCGCGCCCGTGCCGAGCAGCCCGCAGGCCGCCGCCGCCCTCAGCATCGCGGAGGCGCTGCAGCTCGGCTTCGTGGACGTGGCGCAGCACGTGCGCCCCGCGGTCGTGCACCTGGGGACGATCCAGCGGGCGAAGAGCCGGCGTGGCCCCAACCTGCCGCAGGGCAACGACGATCCCTTCTTTCGCGATTTCTTCAATCAGTTCTTCGGCTCCGAGGGGCCCGACTCTCGCTCCGAGTTCCGCCGGCCCGGCCTGGGATCGGGCGTCATCATCGACAAGCGGGGCCTGGTCCTCACCAACTTCCACGTCGTCAAGGGGGCCGACGAGATCCTGATCCGCCTCTCCGACAAGCGAGAATACCGCGGACAGATCCTCGGAACCGACCCGAAAACGGACCTCGCGGTGGTCAAGTTCCACCCCGACCAGGAGATCACGGTGGCCAGCCTCGGCAATTCCGATGCCCTCCGGGTCGGCGAGTGGGCCATCGCCATCGGCAACCCGTTCGGCCTGGACCAGACGGTGACCGTCGGGGTCATCAGCGCCACCGGGCGCTCCGACGTGGGCATCGCCACCTACGAGAACTTCATCCAGACCGACGCCTCCATCAACCCCGGCAACTCGGGCGGGCCCCTCGTCAACCTCAAGGGGCAGGTCATCGGCGTCAATACCGCGATCGTGGCCGCGGGCCAGGGCATCGGCTTCGCCATCCCCATCAACATGGTGAAGCGCGTGGTGGACCAGCTCGTGGAGAAGGGCAAGGTGGTGCGCGGCTGGCTCGGGGTGGCGCTGCAGCCGCTGTCCCCCGACCTCGCGCAGAGCCTGGGACTGGCCGGCACCAACGGCGCGGTGGTGGGCTCCACGATCACCGGCAGCCCCGCGGCGCAGGCGGGGCTCCAGCAGGGCGATGTGATCATCGCCTACGACAGCACACCGGTGGACGACTACCGGCATGTGCAGCGGCTGGTGGCGGAGACGCGGGTGGGGAAGAGCGTGACGCTGCAGATCGTCCGCAAGAAGCAGAAGATGGACGTCGCGATCACCATCGCCGAGGTGCCGGACGATACCGCCCGGCGCGCCGGCCCTCCCCCCAAGCCCTGACGCGCTAGGCCACGAAGGGCGGGATCGGCGGCATCTCCATTTGCCGCGCCTTCACCTCGCGCACGCCGTCGACCCCGCGGGCCACGTCCATCGCCTCGTCCATGACCGCGGTGCCCTCGAGGGTCACGACCCCGGTGCGGGCCTCGACCGAGATGCGGTACTTGCGCGTCTCCGGATGCGTGGCCAGCGCCACCTGCACCCGGGAGGCGAGGGAGCGATCGGCCACGAGCTGGGAGCTCGCCGGGGTGGCGGCCAGCTCGGACTGACCCACCACGCCCGCGAGCAGGCCGACCACCGCCGCGGTCATGAGCTTCTCGGTGTTGATGACGAGGTCATAGAGCGCCGGATCGGTGATGTTCACCTCGTAGAGGTACCGCATGCGCCCGGCCTTCTCGGCGTCGTCGCGGCGCACGAGCTCCGAGACGGTGCGCGGATTGGTCTGCTCGCCCATCGGCCCGGCCAGCTTCTTGCTGAGCCGCTTCACCCGCACGTCGAACGGGGCCATGATCCGCACGCGCAGCACGTGGGGGATGCCCCGCAGCAGCCATTGCCCGCCCCGCCCCATCAGCACCACGTTGTCCTGCTCCGCGAAGTCATAGAGCGCGGTCTGGATCACCGTGATGTAGCGGCGCGTCTCCGCGTCGAAGCGCTCGAACAGCGAGGGCTTCGACTCATCGAGGTGGGAGAGCTTCTCCTCGAGCAGCCCGTACTTCTGCGCCGCGTTGGAGACGAGGTCCTGGTCCACGTAGCGATAACCCAGCCGGTCCGCCAGCTGCTGGCCGATCTCCGGGCCGCCCGCGCCGATCTCGTGAGACATCGTGATGATGGCCATGGCGTGTCACTCCTTCCGGTACTTCGCCTTCAGCGCGGCGGGGGCGATGGCGATCCGCTTGCCCCCGACGTCGTCGAGCACGTAGACCTCGTCCGCGAGGCTACCGCTGGCGAAGACCTCGAACACCTCGAGCGCTTCCTCGAGCGAGCTGCCGGCCGGCCGATCGTCCATCATGCGCTCGACGTCCTCGCGCTTGAGCCGCACGGGTCAGGCCTGCCGGATGATTCTGGCCATTGAAAGCTGGGCTACTTGAGTACCAGGAAACCCCGCTCAAGACAAGGGCCCGCGCCCGGTCGAAACCCGCACCACCTTGGCCCGCTCCGGCCCCGATGGCAGGATGGGAGGGCCATGGCAAGCGCCCGCAGGCGGGTCCCGCTGGTGGCGGCATTCGCGGGACTGGCCCTGCTGGCCGGGTGCGCCCGCGTGGTCACGACCGGTCCCTCGGCCCCGTCGGTCGCGGGCGGGGAGGAGGTGGGGATGGCCTCGTGGTACGGGTCGGCCCACCAGGGGCGGCGGACGGCCAGCGGCGAGGTGTTCGACATGAACCAGCTCACCGCCGCGCACCGGACGCTGCCGTTCGGCACCCGCGTCCTCGTCACCAACCGCGACACGAGCCAGTCCGCCGAGGTGCGGATCAACGACCGCGGCCCCTTCGTGAAGGGCCGGATCCTCGACGTCTCCTACGCGGCCGCCCGCCTCCTGGGCGCGGTGGGCCCGGGCACCATCCCGGTGAGGGTGCGCGTCCTCTCGCTCCCGTAGCGGCGGGTCATCGAAGCATCGACTTCGACGGCGGGGAGATGATGCGGTGCACCTCGATGGTCTCGGTGATGTTCTTGAGCCGCTCGTGCCCCACCCGCTCGAGGCGGTAGCGGCCGCCGAGGCGGCGCACCGTCTCCGGACCCGCCAGGATCTCGCCGTCGCCCGCCGCGCTCGCGAGCCGGGCGGCCAGGGTGGTGACTATGCCGCTCGCGGTGAAGGTCCAGCGGGTGCCGCGGCGTCCCTCGAAGCGCGTGGAGCCGACCAGGGCCGGGCCCGAGTTGATCCCGATGTGGATCGCGAGCGGGTTGTCGATCTCTTTCTGGTTGAGCGCCTCGGTGAGGGCCAGCAGGATCAGGGCCGCGTTGACCGCCCGCGCGCCGTGCGCGGCGGGATCGCCGTCCTGGAAGATCGCCATGAATCCGTCGCCCGACGTCTCGTTGATGTCACCGCCCGCGTCGGTGATGCGGTCCAGGAAGCTGCCGAAGTACCGCTCCACCAGCGCGTTGAGATCCACCGGGGCGACGCGCTCGGCCAGGCGGCTGTAGCCGCTGATGTCCACGAAGAGCACGGTGACGTCGAGCTCCTGCTTGGCCAGTCCGGGCGCCTCGGGATTGGCCGCGACCAGGCGCTTGACCGCGTCGGGCACGAACTTGGCGAAGTGGTCGCGGACGCGCGTGATCTCGCCCAGGCGCCGATCCACGTCGCGCTTGCGGGCCAGCGCCGCCTGCACCCGCGCGACCAGCTCGCGCTCGTCCACCGGTTTGGTGAGCACGTCGTCGGCGCCGTGCTCGAGGAGCTTCACCCGATTCTCCACGCCCTGCAGCGCGGTCATGATGATCACCGGCACGAGCCGGGTCGCCTCGCGCTCCCGCAGGGCCCGGCAGACCGCGAAGCCGTCCATGCGCGGCATCATCACGTCGAGAATGACCAGGTCCGGCGGGTCGTTGAGGGCCTTCCGGACGGCCTCCTCGCCGTCGCCGGCGCCGACCGGCTCGTGGCCGAGCCGGCGGAGCACGAGCTCGAGGTACCGGACGATATCCGGCTCATCGTCGACGACGAGCACCTTGAACGGGTGCGCCATCTGTCTATCGCCGAGTCTAGCAGACAAACCACGGGGCCGGCCCACCCTACGTGACGGGTGACGCCGGCCCCGATACGTAAGCCGGCAGCCGGATCTAGGAGCGTGACTGCGGTCTGAGGTCGTGCACTCCGACGTCGACTAGGAGATACGGCACTTGCATCGCCGTGACTCTACCCTACCGCGGCGGCAACGGTTTGCGGAACTTTGCGGGCCCGGGCGCGTGGCAAGCACCGCACGTCTGCTGCGCGAAGTCTTTCATAATAGCCTCGACCTTCGGTTGGTCCTTGGCGCGCGCGGCGTTTCGAAGCTCCTCCGCGCGGGCGGTCAGGTTCTTGGCCGCCGCCTCGAACTCTCCTCGCTTAGTCCAGATCTCGGGCAACGCGTTGGACTTCTCAGTGATCGAGCCTTCGGGGAAGAGGGCAGGTATGTGCGTGCCACTAATAGCCAGGGTCTCCGCGTTCACCGCAATGCCCTCGACGTTGCCGGCCCGAAGCTTGGCCAGGATGTCCCCTACGTTCGCGCCTTGGAGCCTCATGAGTCGCTGCCGGTCGGCTACCATGTCGGCCGTGCCCATCTTCGACGCGGACTGGGTGGCGCATCCGGCTGCGGCTCCGATGACCAGGCTGGCGGTGACGATCACGCTGGCGGTGAGTCTCAGTCGTCCGTTCATCGTGCCTCCTCTGGCGGACCAGGCCGCGCTGCCGCGACGCCCGTCCGGCTGGTGAAGGTTGGCCCTACTCGATCTTGTTCTTGATGGGCGGGATGGATTTCAGGTACTTGGCGATGGCCTGGCGGTCGGCCTTGGTCAGGTCCTTGTAGCCCGCCGAGGAGCCCTGGATGACCTCCGCCATCAGCCCGCCCGCCACGTCTCCGTCGGGCTTACTCCCCGTTTCGAGGTAGTCGGTGATCTGCTCCTCGCTCCAGCTGCCGAGTCCTGTCTCGCGATCCGGCGTGATGTTCGGCACCGCGGAGCCTTCCGGGCCCTTCCCCTTCGGGTTCCCGGCCAGGAAGCGGGTATTGTCCACCGCCATCGTCATGGTCCGGGGCGTGTGGCACTCGCCGCAGTGAGACACCGCGCGCGTCAGGTACTCCCCGCGCGCCGCCCCCGAAGTCGCCGCCGACTTGGGCGGGGTCTCGATCGCCGCGAAGGTCGCCAGCCAGGCCGGGAGGAACACGCTCTCGAACATCGGGACCGAGATCTTCTTGGCCGGCGTCGCGCGGTTGACCGGGGGCACCGAGCGCAGATAGACGACCACGTCCTTCAGGTCCTGCTCGGTCATGCCGTTGAACACGGTATAGGGATGGACCGGGATGAGGCGCTCGCCGTTCGGACGGCGTCCCAGGCGCGTGGCGGTGATGATCTGCTCATCGGTCCACTTGCCGATCCCGGTGGTGGGGTCGGGCGTGATGTTCGA
>CAMLFJ010000177.1 GCA_946479205.1 uncultured bacterium
CGGCCATGGCGCACGAGATCGAGATCGAGGCCCGACTCACCGCGTTCGGGTACGAACCCAGCGCGGCCACCGCGGTCGTCGTCGAGCAGCCGCCCGGCACGCGGGCCGGGCGGGTCCTGGGCGGGCTCGGCATGTTCTGGGGGCTCGCGCTGGTCAGCGTCTTCATCCCGGTCGCGCACTTCATCCTGGTGCCGAGCTTCGTGGTGGCGGGCATCGTGACCGCGCTGCTACGTGCCCGCGAGGACCGTCGGCTGATCCTGCTGCGGGGCTCCTGCCCTCGCTGCGGCGCCGCGCAGGAGTTCCGGCCGGGCGGCCGCTTCGCGGGCGGCCGCAGCTTCGACTGCCCGAAGTGCCACGGCACCGTGACGCTCGCCGTCCCGCCCCCCGGGTAAGCGAACTCTCATCTCGGTCTCACCCTCCGCTCATGTCGGGCGGCTATCTTCCGAGTCGTGAGCACGAACCCGATTTGCGGAAGACGGTGGCTCAGGAGGATCATCGCGGTCGGCGCGCTGGGCGCGGCGGTGACCGCGCTCGCGCTTGGGATCGGCGCGTTGCGATCCCGCGGGCTGGTCGACGCGGGGGCCCGGCTCGTCTCGGATGAAGACTACCTGCCCGCGACCCGCGCCCTGACGCGCGCGGTCGTGGCGGCGCCCCGGGACGCGCGCGCGCACTACTACCTCGGCCTCGCCTACGCGGGACTCGGCCAGGACGCGGCGGCACTCCATCACCTCCGGGACGCGGTGCGGCTCGCGCCGCGAGAGCCCGCGTACGAGGCGGGCCTCGCGACCGTGCTCCTCGACGGAGGGCGCGTGGCGGAAGCGGTCGAGCATGTGCGCCGGGCCGCCGACCTGGCGCCCCGCTCGGCCGCGGTCCGGCTCCTCCTCGCCGACACCCTCCGTCGCGCGGGCGACCGCGACGGCATGGCGCGCGAGTACCGGCTCACGATGCACCTGGCTCGGGACGGCGCCCTCGAGGCGATCGCCCGCGAGCAGCTGAAGACCGCCCGGGAGCGGGCGGCTCCGTAGACCCCCAACCGACAACTCGAGAAGGAGATCGTTCATGCGTCGACTGGCACTTCGATATCGCGCGACCTGGGTCGCGGTCCTGGCGTCCGCGGTCATGGGCCTCGTGGCCCTCGCGCCGCATCTCGGCCACACGAACACCGCAGCACCGCTGTGGAGCGATCGGCCGGTGCCGGTCGCGCCCGCCGCGGCCATGCCTGCCGCGAACTGGGTCGAGCTGACCCGGGTCCTGAAGCCGGCGGTCGTCAACATCAGCTCCCGGCGCCTCGAGGAGCGCGTGGAGATGCAGAACCCGTTCGGCAACCTGAGCCCGTTCGGGGACGACGAGCGGGGGCCGCGGAGGCCCCGCCACACCGTGCGCAGCATGGGCTCGGGCTTCATCATCAATCCGGCCGGTTACATCGTGACCAACAACCACGTGGTGGAGGGCGCCACCGACATCCGCGTGAAGATCGACGACGGCCGCGAGCTGGCGGGCACGGTGGTGGGACGCGATCCCAAGACCGATCTCGCGCTGCTCAAGGTCGAGGCGACCGGCCTGCCCGTGATCCCGCTCGGTGACTCGACCCAGCTCCAGGTCGGCGAGCCGGTGATGGCCATCGGCAATCCGTTCGGTCTCGAGCGGACCGTGACCACCGGCATCGTCAGCGCCACCGGCCGCGTCATCGGCCAGGGGCCGTACGACGACTTCATCCAGACCGACGCCTCCATCAATCCTGGCAATAGCGGCGGGCCGCTCATCAACAGCCGCGGCCAGGCGGTCGGCATCAACGCCGCCATCTTCAGCCAGAGCGGCGGCTCGGTCGGCATCGGCTTCGCGATCCCGGTCAACCAGGCCAAGTCCGTCGTCACCCAGCTCGTCGCGTCCGGCAAGGTGACACGGGGCTGGCTCGGCGTGACCATCCAGCCGCTCACCGCGGAGCTCGCCAAGGGCTTCAACGTGACGGAGGGCACCGGCGCCCTGGTCGCCGGCGTGCAAGATGGGTCGCCCGCGTCGCGGGCCGGCGTCAAGGCCGGCGACATCATCACGCACTACGACGGCCAGAAGGTGGCGACGTCCGCGGATCTTCCCAAGCTGGTGGCCGCCACCGTGGTGGGCCGCCAGGTTCCCGTCACCGTGGTCCGCGAGGGCAAGAAGGTGGCGCTCAACGTCACGGTCGCGCAGATGGACGAGCCCGGCCAGCCCGTCGTGGCGCAGGCCGAGGAGGCGAAGGGCCCGCTCGGCCTCACGGTCGAGACGGTGACCCCGAGTATCGCCAAGGAGCTCAAGCTGTCCGAGCCGCGCGGGGTGATCGTGCGCGGGGTCCGTAGCGGCAGCCCGGCCGAGAACGCGGGGATCCGGGCCGGTGACGTCATCACCGAGGTGGATCGCCAGGCGGTGGCCGACGCGGCCCAGATGAAGCGTGCGCTGGAGAAGCACCCCAAGGGCGCGCCGGTGGTCGTCATGGTCCGCCGGGACGGCACGAGCCTCTACGTGGCCCTGGCCTCGTAGCGCCCGAGGCCGACCTCGTTCCGCGGTCGGGCACGGGGATTCGCTCCTCGTGCCCGACCGGCTTTGCGCGGGCCCGGCGCTGGGCTAGCCTTCACGTAACCGCGATGCGCACACTCCATACCATCGGGCACTCGACCCGCCCCGCCGACGTCTTCACCGGGCTGCTGCGGACCCACGGGATCGTGACGCTGGCCGACGTCCGCAGCGTGCCCCACTCCCGCCACAATCCGCAGTTCGATCGCGCGGTTCTCGCGGCGTGCCTCGAGACGGCCGGGATCGGCTACGTGCACCTGCCCGCGCTCGGCGGCATGCGGCGGGCGCGGCCGGACTCGGTCAACCTGGGGTTGCGGAGCGCGGGGTTCCGTGGCTACGCCGATCACATGCAGACCGACGAGTTCCGGCGAGGGCTCGAGCGGCTGGAGACCCTGGCGAGCGCAGGCGTGACCGCGATCATGTGCGCGGAGGCGGAACCGTCGCGATGCCATCGCGGGCTCCTCTCGGACGCCCTGCTCCTGCGCGGCTGGCGGGTCCTGCACGTCCTCGACTCGGGGGCGACGGAGCACACGCCGTCGCCCGCCATGCGGACGGTCGACGGCCGGCCCGTCTACCCCTGAGCTAGCGCGGCTCGCGCGCCGATCCGCGCTCCCGGCCGCCGCCCCGTTCCTGCGCGGGGCGCGGGCGCGCCATGGGGCGCGACTCGTGGCCTCGTGGCGTGGGGGCTTCCACTCGGCCGCCAGGGTAGAGCCGGTTGGCGGGCTCGCCCGGCAGCACGCGCTGCTGCGGGCGGGGCGCCTCGGTGCGCGGCTGCGGAGCGACGGGCCGCTCCACCTGGCGTTGCTGCGGGGCAGGGGCCGCGGGCCGCTCGACCTGACGCGGCGGCTGCGGCACGGGCGCCGCGGGCCGCTCGACGGCGCGGGGCTGGTCCACCTCCCGGCGCTGGCGTGGGACGTCCGCCGGCGCGCGACGCTCGGCCGGTACTTCGGGCGCACGCTGGACCTGGGGCGGGCGCTGAACCTGCGGGGCCGGTGCCGGCTGAGCTTGTGGTGCCGGCTGGGGCCCGCGCGGCACATCGGGTGCGCGCTGGGGCTCCGCGGCGCGCGGCGACTGCGGTGCCCGTTGCGGATCGGGGGCGCGCTGGCCCTCGGGCCGGCGTCCACGCTCCTGCCCCGTGGCATCCTCTCGCCGCGCCGCGGGCGGCGTGGCGTTCGGACGCTGGTCGCTCTCGAAGCGAGGTGCCCGCGGCGGGCGTGCCCGCTCGAGACGGCTCTGGCCGAGCGGCGGCCGCGCTTCACCCACCTCGCTGGCCCGCGGCGCCGGCACGATGCGCGGCGCGGGTCCGCGGCCCTCCGGCTCGCGCGGCAGGGCCCGGGTTACCGGGGCGCGGGTGGCCACCACGCCGCGCTCCAGCACGTTCTCCGGCGGACGGACGCCGCGCCCGCTGGCCGCCGCGAAGCTCGAGCGGTCCGGTCTGAGATCCACGGCCCCGCGGACCGGCTGGAGCTGGCGCGTATCCACCTGGCGGATGCGCGCCTAGCCGACGGGCCCGCGCCCGAAGCGGTCCGGCCGCACCGCCACCACCGCGTTCTGCACGCCGACGTTGCGGTACACGTTGATGTTGGTCACGTTGACCACCGTGGTGCGATTGATCACCACGTTGTTGACCACGCGCGGCCCGCCCCAGCCGCCCCACCAGGCGCGGCCGACGAAGCCCGGGCGGCCCCACCACGGCACGCACGGCTCGCCCCACCCGAGCGCGACCCAGCTCACGAAGGGCGCGCCGATGGCGACATGCACGCCGGGCGCGCCGAAGAAGGCCACGAGCGCCGGGGCGTAGACCGGCCGCACGACCACCGGCCCGGGCGCCCAGGCCCAGACGCGGTCGAGGTGCACCCAGCGGCCGTAGTGATACGGCGCCCAGCCCCACGGCGCCGTGTCCACCCAGCTCCAGCCGAAGCGCGGATCCCAGACCCAGCGGCCGGTGGTGTACGGTGCCCAGTCCGTCGCGACGCCTTCCGGCACCCACACCGAGCCGTACTCGGGCACCACGCGCCAGTTGCCGTGCTGATCGAGATCGTCCACCCCGGCGACCGTCTGGGGCACGTAGCGCGCGCTCACGGTGTCCACCAGGGCTTCAGTGCGCGCGTAGTTCCAGCGGTCCCACACGTCCTGCTCGGGGGCGACGAAGGTCTGCACGGTGGGCGCGCCGCCACCCGCGAGGACGACCTGCTCGCTGGTCGCGATCCTCACCCCCTGGCCGCCGGCGGGGGTCATGCTCGCGGTGCCGCCGCGCCGGGTGACGAAGGACGTCCGATCGGGCGCCACGTCCACGCGGTAGTAGCCGGGGCGCTCGATGGTGAACGCGGCGGCCGGGGTGTCGAGCTCGACCGTCCGCCCGCCGTCCAGCGAGCGCAGGTCCAGCGACACGTGGCCCGCCGCCACCTTGATCTGGAGGAAATCGGGCTCGTGGTTCTCGAGGCCGAGCTGGCTGTCGCCCCAGGCCCGCACGAAGCTGCGGGAGTCGATCTGCACCTCGAGGTTGCCGCGGTTGCCGGTATAGAGCTGGTCGCCGGGGGCCAGCGGGGTGTTCACCTGCGCGGGCGCCCAGTCGTCCCCGCCGGGACGCCAGAACGAGACCTCGCCATTGGTGTAGCTGAGCCGGGCCGGCGTCGGGGCGGGGTTCTGGCTCTCGTCGGCCTCCCCGTCCTCAGGAACGGCGGCCGTCGGCGGCGCGGGCGGAGCGGGAACGGCCGGTGAGGCGGCGCGCGCCAGCGGCGCGGCCCCCACGAACAGAATCAACGCCAGCAGGCTGGCGATTATTTGCTTGAAGGTGCTGATCATGGTGACCTCCGTACGTGTTCGTCACTTGGGTGGCGTCTGCGGAGGAGGCGGCGGGGGTGACCCCGCCGGCGGGGCCGGCGTCCGGGCGGGAAGGTCGCGTCCCGGGACCTGATGCCCCTTGGCGTACATGCACTGGACATACGCGTTGTCGTAGCGGCGCTGCACTTCGAACGACGGCGCGTCCATGAAGGCCCCTTTCACCTGCTTCGCGGCCCAGTCGCGGCAGACGTGCACGTCGGCCTGGAACTGCTCGAAGGGCCGGCCGGTGCCCGGCAGGACCATCACGCTCGGGCCCGCGGGCGCGGTCGCGCAGCCCGCGCACAGCCCCACGCCTAGCACGGTCGCCGTCACGCTCCACCCTCCACGCATCCTGACCTCCTGGTCTGGGGTTCCATGCAGTGAGACGAGGGCCGTCCCGGGACATTCGGGTAGAAACGACGGTCAGATCCAGTGTACGGCGGGTGTAAACGACTGCGGGGCGGGCCGCGTCTAAGGCCCGTCGAGGCTCATCCGGCGAGGGCCCGGCGCATCCGCTCCAGGCCTTCGGTCAGGATCGACCGCGGAGAGCCGAAGTTGAGCCGCACGAAGCCCCGGCCGCCCCGGCCGAAGAGGGCGCCGTCGTTGAACGCCACCTTCGCGCGCTCCAGGAAGAACGTGAATGGATCCGCCGCGGCGGCTCCCGCGTTCCGGCAATCGAGCCAGGCGAGGTAGGTGCCCTCGGGCGGGGTCATCGTGACGCCGGGCAAGTGCCCGCGCACGTAGTCGGCCAGGTAATCCCGGTTGGCTTCGAGGTAGCGCATCAGCTCGCCGAGCCACGCGTCCCCGTCGCGGTACGCGGCGAAGGCGGCGGCGTAGCCGAGGACGTTGACCTGCGTCTGCACGTAGTCGCCCCGCGCGGCCATGAAGCGCTCGCGCAGCGAGGCATCCGGAACGACCGCCACCGAGACCTTGAGGCCGGCCAGGTTGAACGTCTTGCTGGGCGCCATCAGGGTGATCGTGCGCCGCTCGATCTCGGGGCCGAGGGAGGCCATCGGGATGTGGCGCTGGCCCTGGTAGAGCAGATCGCAGTGGATCTCGTCGGCGATGATCGGCAGGTCGCGCTCGAGGCAGATCTGCGCCATGCCCGCGAGCTCGGCCCGGGTGAACACGCGCCCGACCGGATTGTGCGGGTTGCAGAGCAGGAAGGCGCGGGTGCGGGCGTGGATGGCGCCGCGGAACGCGTCGAGGTCCACCGCGTAGCGGCCGTCGCGATCGCGGGCCAGGGGGACCTCGTCGCGGGTGAGCTCGTGATTGCCGGGGGACCGGAGGATCGGCGGATAGACCGGCACCTGCATCAGGAGCCCGTCGCCCGGCTTCGTGAGCGCGTGGCAGGCCACGTTGAAGCCGGGGATCACCCCGGCGATCATGACCACCGCCTCCGGCGACACCGTCCAGCCGTAGCGCTTCTGCAGACGGTCCACGAAGACCTGCGCGAACTCCGGCTCCTCGAAGCCGTAGCCGTACACGCCGTGCTCGACCCGCTCGCGGAGCGCGCGCACCACCGGCTCCGGCGAGGCGAAGTCCATGTCCGCGACCCAGAGCGGGAGCACGTCGGCGGGATACTTCCGCCACTTGTTGCTGGCGGTGGAGCGGCGCTCGATGACGCGGTCGAAGTCGTAGGCCATGGCGGTCACCCGGGG